>NZ_JAUBPB010000145.1:0-2866 GCF_036700545.1 Microcoleus sp. SVA1B4 | reverse complement strand
CCGTCCTTTTTGGACGGGCGGGACGCCCATCCCACAATAACAATTAAAATTATAAGTTATTTAATTCGCGATCCTAACCTGACGCACCCTAAAATGACTAATCTAAAGTCTAAAATCTGAAATCTAAAATGGTATGACTTCAACACTGCCAACTATTAAGTTTTTGAAACAGCCGACTTCGGAAGCTTGGGTGGAACAGGCGATCGCCCATTTGGATACAATCTTATTAGACCATTCTCACTGCGAGCGGAAAGCGGCGGGAGTAGCGTTAAATTTAATGTTTCGCTACCCAGCCCGCGAAAAATTGGTGAGGATGCTAACGGCGATCGCCCGCGAAGAATTAGAGCATTTCGAGCAAGTCAACCAGCGGTTAGAACAGCGCGGCATTGCTTTAGGCCCTTTGGCTGCACCTCCCTATGGTGCCGGTTTGTCCGCCCAAATTCGCAAGCAGGAACCGGAGAGACTTTTGGATTCTTTGTTGGTTTCTGGTTTGATAGAAGCGCGCAGTCACGAACGGTTGGGGCTGCTGGGCGATCGCTGTCCCGACGCCCAATTAGCTAAGTTTTACCGCAGTTTGATGGCTTCGGAGGCGCGCCATTACGGGGTATATTGGATTTTAGCAACAACTTATTTCGATCGGGATATTGTGATGCAGAGGTTGGAGGAATTATCATTAGTAGAGAGCGAGTTGCTGGCAAGTCTTCATCCCGAACCGAGAATTCACAGTTAAAAGCTAGGTGCATTTAAAAACTGTAAAACACAAAAAATGAGTAAGTTTACAGTTGCTAAAGTCAAAAAATAAATATACGTTGCAATAACCAATGAAAACCCAACATCTGGATTTTTTAATTCGTTCCTGGGAAACCCGCGATCGCGCTGAGGCGTTCTATTTAATTAGGGATGTTTTAGCAGAGTACGGTTTAAAATGCGAACCTCACGGGGCAGATCGAGATGTCTATGATGTAGAACTACATTATCATAATCAAGGTGGCGAATTTTGGGTAGTTGAGCGGCAGGATAAAATAGTCGGTACGGCGGCTTACTATCCGATTGAGCGCGGAAATAATGCTGTGGAAATTCGCAAAATGTATATTTTGCCAGCAGCAAGAGGACAGGGTTTGGGTAAATTTTTACTGCAAGAATTGGAAAGTAAAATTATCGCTCGCGGCTTTGATGAAATCTGGATAGAAACTGCCAGCATTCTCAAAGAAGCTGTGAAAATGTATGAAAATAGCGGATATCTACCGACAACTGGTGTGGAGACGCCAAGGTGCGATCGGGTTTACGTAAAATTTCTAGGTACAAAAAAAGTACAATAAGGTTTGTGTAAACAATGATTAATTTACTCAGTTTCAATCAACTGTTGATTGAAACTGAGTAAATTAATCTAGGAGGAAAACCAATGACTATCACCACAGAAAACTCTCACTCTCAAAATAATGCTACCAACAAATTGCTAGACGGCCCTAAAGACGCTAGATTTGTTCAGACAGTGCGGGGAATTTTAAATCCTCTGTATTATTTAGATAGTAATTCTCAGCGCTACGGCGACCTTTTTACCAGCATATTCAGCAACTTTCCGCCGCAAGTAATTATTAGCAATCCTCAAGCTATTCAAGAAATTTTTACATCCGATTCCAAACTCTTTGAATCCAGTACGGGAAACCAGATAACGCTACCTTTAGTAGGCTCGAATTCGTTATTGTTGTTAGATGGCGATCGACATTTGCAGCAGCGTAAACTTTTAATGCCACCTTTTCATGGTGAACGGATGAAAGCTTACGGACAAATCATCCGCGATACAACCGAAAAAGTAATTAATAATTGGACTCCTGGTAACTCGGTAATCGCGCAATCAACTATGCAGGAGATTTCCTTGGAAGTAATTTTACACGCTGTTTTTGGGCTGAGCGAAGGAGAACGCTACCAGCAAATCCAGCAACTAATGATTAATATGTTCAGCCTGTTTAGCAATCCATTAAGCGCTACCTTTTTGTTTATCAAGTCGTTGCAAAAAGATTTAGGTGCTTGGAGTCCTTGGGGAGGATTTCTGCGACAAAGACAGCGTTTAGATGAACTGCTTTATCAAGAAATTCGCGAGCGCAAAACTCAGTCTGAACCATTGGGCGAAGACATCCTGAGCTTGTTAATTTCCGCTCGTGACGAAGCAGGAAAGCCGATGAGCGACGTTGAATTGCGGGATGAATTAATGACAATCTTATTCGCAGGACACGAAACTACAGCCACAGCTTTAGCCTGGGCTTTGTATTGGATTCACTACATCCCAGAAGTCCGTGAAAAACTGCTGCAAGAACTCAATTCTATTGATGTCGAAAATTGCGAGCCGACGGAAATAAGTAAACTCCCGTATTTGAATGCTGTCTGTTGCGAAACGCTGCGGATTTATCCGATCCTATTTTTTGCATTTCCGCGCCTTCTGCAAGCTCCCATGCAGTTAATGGGTTATAATATTCCCAAAGGAATGATACTTTCTACCTGCATTTATTTGGTTCACCACCGACCGGATATTTACCCGGAACCAAAACGTTTTAAACCCGAACGTTTTCTAGAAAGGCAATTTTCGCCTTACGAATATTTGCCGTTTGGAGGAGGGAACCGCCGCTGTATTGGCACAGCATTCGCAATGTTTGAAATGAAGTTAGTATTGGCGAAAGTGCTGTCACGATACTCTTTAGAACTTGCAGAAAATCGTCCGGTTTTGCCAGTACGCCGCGGTTTGACAATGGCACCCGCTGGTGGTGTGCGTTTGGTTGTAAAGGGTCGGATTTGAATCTTAGGAATGAGAATTAAATAACTTCCACTCTTGAAAGTGGGATGGGCGTCCCGCCCGTCCAAAAAGGACGGG
>NZ_JAUBPB010000144.1:0-2899 GCF_036700545.1 Microcoleus sp. SVA1B4 | reverse complement strand
TTGCCTTCCACGCCTAGCCACGCGGTTGTGTAACTTATGCCTATTGCTTTGGCGTAGTCAGGTAGTTTCATGTTGACTTCCTGACTACATAATACCATCATCGCTTACCACTGCTTATAAGCTTAACGAAGTTTTGCAATACAGTAGACTTGTTGCCTGAATCAAGTTAACAGAGGTTTGTGCTGCTGACAAAAAGCCCATTATTCTCAAACGCAACATTTGTTCTTGAACACCTGGGTTTTAGCACCTGCTTGTACGTCCGGTGAGGCTGGCCACCACCGCCACTAACTCGGCAGCATCTACGGGTTTGGTCAAATGCATCTGAAAACCTGCTAATAGTGCCTGCTGACGATCGTCATTCCGGGCATAAGCCGTCAGCGCGATCGCGGGTAGCCTACCGCCCCGCTGGGCTTCAAGTTGACGCAACTTGCGGATCAGGGAGTAGCCATCCTCATCCGGCATCCCAATATCGCTCACTAAAACATCGGGGCTGCGATCCGTTGCGGTTTCGATAATGCTCAAAGCCTCCTTTACCGAAGCCACAGCCATGACATGAGCACCATACTTTTCCAGAATTGTGCTCAGCAACTCTAGGGCGTCAGCCTCGTCCTCTACCACTAAGATTTGTAAGCCTTCAAGGGTGGGCGAGGCCTGAAACGTCCCATTGGCCTCGACGATCGAGTTTAATGGCTCTGGATCGCTCGGTGGTAGATGGATAATCATCACGGGCAGTTTGACTGTAAAAGTCGTCCCCTGTCCTATCCCTGGACTCACTACCGTTACAGTCCCGCCATGTAATTCAACTAATTGACGCACAATGGCTAACCCTAAACCCAACCCCCCATAACTGCGAGTAGTCGTGCTGTCGTGCTGGCTGAAGCGATCGAAGACAAACGGTAGAAAGTCCGAGCTGATGCCTGCTCCAGTGTCGCTGACAGTAATTTCAACATGGGAATTAACCCGCTGCAAACGAATCTGGACTCGCCCGTCTTTAGGGGTAAATTTGAGGGCATTAGAAAGTAGATTCCACACAACTTGCTGCAACCTATCGGCATCACCCAAGAGCGGGCCAGCTTCAGAATCGAGCACGCTTTGCAGGCGAATAGACTTTGCCTCAGCAGCCAATTGTACAGACTCAATCGCCGATTCAATCACCGGCACGAGGTTGACAGGCCGGACTCGGAGGCGCAGTTTACCTGTGATGATGCGAGAAACATCGAGGATGTCTTCGATGAGCTGGGCTTGAGACTTTGCGTTGCGCTCGATCGTCTCCAAAGCCCGCGCCACCTTATCCTCACTCAGGTTTTTTTGCCGTAACATCGTTGACCATCCTAAGATCGCGTTGAGAGGAGTTCTGAGTTCATGAGAAAGAATCGAGAGAAACTCATCCTTGGCACGGTTGGCGGCCTCTGCCTCTGCCCGAATTACTTGTTCACGCTTCAATAATTCGTCTTTGGTGCGATTAGACGCTTCCAGTTGGGCAGTGCGTTCCTGCACCCGTTGCTCTAGCTCCACATTAATCGCCTGGATACGGCGGCGACTATTTTCTAGTTCCTGGTTTGTAAGGGCAAGTTGAGCTGGACTGGGCGTATCGAGTGCCACTGGAATTAAGGGAATCAGTAAAAAAGTGAACGTATAGAAAGACCAAACACCAGTGACAGCTTTGATCAGTCCTGAAACCCAATAAATGGGGTGCCAAAGTGTCACTATTCCCATTAGGTGCGTCGTGCCACATAAGGCAAAGATAAAAAAGAAACCCACCAGCAGCATCACGGTGTGAGCAGGCAGATCCTTACGCTCATTCGTAAAGTAAACAATGGCAAACGCCACCGAGTAATAAGCGAGGGTAGTCAAGGCATCGGACGTTAAGTGCAGCCAGACTAACCCCGGTTTCCAGAGGTAACAATGCCCGTGAGGAATGAAATTATTAGAAAAGAAGGTGCTCAAGAGGTCAGGCATATAAGTTTACGGCACTGTCAAGTTAATTTAGCGGGTGTCATCAATTCAACCAGATGACCGCAGCAGCCAGAAGAATCGCACGCCGGAAGATTCACCAGAAAACGAGCGAGAAGCCCCGGGCTTTAGACATGGGGAGGAAAACGGCTGCAACTTCAGTCGCCTTGAATCAAAATCCATAGGAATAGCCATCTTTTTTGTGAATAGGTTGACAATATTTATGGCTGATTCCTGCTATTCTTCCCTTCGCTGTAGCGATGTCGAACGAGCCGGATGCACGGCAAAGAATTCGTCCCACGTAGGAACCAACTTTCTTGCCTGCGGTGACGGTAGCGCTGACAAGATCGCCAGTTTGAAAGCCGAAATGGATTTGCTTTCTTGATTTATGGCGAGTTGGAAAGCCAAACCGATCTGTGCCACACATTTGTCGAGTACCGTGTCCTGCTGCTTTTATTAGCAGCGGTTGAGAAGTCAGCACCTTTAATTCTTCGACTTTTCCAACACAAGCTGCATCTAACCAGTGAGTTTTAGCTAAATTCAATCGAGTGCGGTTGAACTTTGTCAAGCCGCCACTGCCAGTAGAAACTGGCAAATCAGTCATGCAAAGTCGATTAAACAGTGCCCAACGAGTCGAATTAACGGCTGTCGCGTCTTTTAATGGACGTTTTGCTTGAGATTGAATCCGTTTCAAAACCTCTGGCTTTTTAGAGAGGAATTGCTCAATACCTTGAGTGCCTTTCTTTTTATTGCAAGCATCGCACGCAAGGCAAAGATTAGAAACGCGGTTAGATCCGCCTTTGGCTTTGGGATGAATGTGTTCGACCTGTAGCGGTGTATCCGTAATTCCACAATAGGCGCACTTTCTGTCCCATTTGTTAGGGTCGAACGGGGTATCGCTACCCCGAACTCCCATGCAAAACCGGACGTGATAGTTTCCCGTCAT
>NZ_JAUBPB010000014.1:0-121961 GCF_036700545.1 Microcoleus sp. SVA1B4 | reverse complement strand
CGTCCAAAAAGGACGGGCGGGACGCCCATCCCACAATAACAATTAAAATTGTAAGTTATTTAATTCGCGATCCTTAGCAATTACTAATTACCAATTAACAAATCGGCCGCTGTCCGGGTTTGACGGCGTGAATGTACTCACTGCCCGAGGTTGGCCATCCCCGCTTATAATAAGCTTCCTCCGGCTTCCCCCAGCCCAACTGCAACAAAATTTCTAGAAAATCCAACTTTTCCCACTTGGAGAGATTGGCCCATTCTGTGCGCTGGGCTATAGCTTCTACATCAACCGGCTCGATTGATCGAAAATCCTTCCCACTGTTAATGCTTAAATACAAATCCATCCCGGCAGTTACCTGCTGCCAGAATTCCAACATAGCAATCTTAGCTGCCTTCAACGTAATCAAATCAACCGGTAGAGCTATTAATTCGTCATCCACTGCCGGATAGCGTAGAGTATTGCCTTTAACCGCCATTTCCCGCCAGACAATCCCAGAAACTTGATGTTCCCGCTGGTATTCGTGCACAGCCGCCTTAAAATTTTGATAAGCAGTGAACTTCTGAACACCCTCAGACTTGAGAAAGCGGTCAATCACGGGGTTGCCTGTAGCAGGAGTTTCAGTCAAGTTGAGACGCCGCCCATACAAGCAGGCTTGGCGCTCTTCTTCGAGGATTTTAATGAGTTCCGCCGTGCTGTAGACCTTGGACATCTTTATTGAGGCAAAATCAAGATATTGGCTGATATTCGGCTGGTTTTCTCGACTAATCTTCGGTAAAGATAGTTTGGCTGTTCTGGGCAATATTCAGTTTTGCCGTTATTCTAACTTTTCTTGCTGCTTAATTGTAGTTTGATAGTTTACAGGAGTCGATCCGCGAAATCCCGACAGCCTCTTAAAAAAAGCAGTTAAGAGGGTACTGAATCACGAACTAGACTGGGAACTGCACCGCCGACGTACCTCGCGGGATTTTTCGCCAAAAACAAAGCCCCCTCCAAGGAGGGGGCAAAACTGATGCCAGAGGTTTGGGAGTTTTATTTGATGGGTCGATCTAACAACCCGAAAAAAAAGCAGCATTCGCACCTGCCGTCAACTACCAAAACTCAAATTTTCAGTCTCAAAGTTTAGTAGCGTCCGCGTGCAGGGCGATCGTTGTCGCCCCAGCCGCCGCCGCCCGAGGGGCGTCTGTTGTTGTTGTTTTCGCGAGGTTTGGCTTTGTTGACTTTCAAGTCGCGGCCCATCCACTCAGCACCGTCTAAAGCTGCGATGGCTGCTGCTTCTTCTGCCTCGCTTGCCATTTCCACAAAAGCAAAACCCCGCATCCTGCCTGTTTCCCGGTCCACTGGCACTTGGACGCGGCTTACAGTACCGTACTCGGCAAATACTTCGTTGAGGTCGTCTGATGTTACCTCATATGAAAGATTACCCACGTAAATCGACATAAAATCTCCAGAATCATTAGGGTGCAGAGACTTAGATTCGGAGAGACGCTTGTAAATAAACACCAACAAACTACGCAACCGAATTTAATTCTTGGAAAACCACTATAACATGAAGCCAGCAGAATCAGCAATTGGCTGGCATAATTTTCAATTTTGGGTGCCGTCGGGCAATCGCCAACAGAAAGTATTCGTGATAACTGACATCTTACACTCTTGGCGTCCTCCGCTTGGTTTCTTGCTGCGCGATCGACCTGATATCTGAGATTTTTAGTCCCTGTTACCAGGTTGATTGGGTCTGATTGAGAACAGCGCCTGAGATTCAGTTATAACTGACAAAGTTCATCGACTACTTTAGACATTGACTTGAATATTCGGTTAGTGAAAAAACCTGACGGTCAATTGAGTACAGTTAGACCGCAGGCTTCTTTTTCCTTTGTTTCAAAGGCTTTTTATAGTGAGGTAGTTCCACCCCCACTTGCTAATATACTATCAGATTATTTCCAGATTATCAAGGGATATAGCGCTACTTTCTGGGCAGTGCGATCGTCTTAAGCGCCGATCGACGTGCGGTGACTTGTACTGTCTTATTTTTGAGTGAGGTACGACGCTAATTCTGGAATTTCACCGGCGCGCTGCCACTCGGCTTCCCCGCGCCGCACTTTGGTTCGGGCTGTGATTTCCTGAACTTCCCATAATTGCAATTTGGTATAGGGCCCTTTGGCTTCACCGCTGCGAAAGACGTACCATTGAGCAACTTCAGGAGTTGGCTGGGTCGATCGTCTTACTGACTTCATCCGATTCATTCCAGTTGTGGCTTTGAGCTGATTTAGCTCTTGTTCTACCGGATTGGGAGGCGCTGAATTAGAATTGGGCGATCGCTTTTTCTTAGCTGAATTCTGACTTTTCTTAGCCTCCGGCTTACCTCTAGCAATTTCAACTTCGCGAGGCCACCCCCAGAAATGCCACACCGCCACCCACACTAGCGCCACAGCAGATCCTAAAATATCTTCTTGTATTTCTGACCATTCTGAAGACTTTCCAAACAGCAGAAAACCGATCGCACCGAGTACGATCGCTATGAGGTTTAAGTAAATTAGGTTGGTAGTGTCGTTAGCTGCTAAGTGCCAACTGGTTGTGTGCCGAACAAAAGATTGGCTGGTTGCTGTTTTGTTGTGTTTCCAGGCTTTTCGGGCTTGAAGGCGACTGTAACCAGGAGAGTCAGCGGGCCACCAAGTCGCGGCCCAATTAACTAGATGCGCTGACCAATACTGCAAAGCTGCATATCCCACTATCCCGCTTAGCAGTACGCAAATAACTAACAGAAAGGTTGTCAGTGGCAGTAGCTGTATTGGCACGATTTCTGCCGTCGCAACAGTTAGCAGAAAAAACGGAGTACCAGTTAATACTGGAACTAAAAAAAGTTCAAGTATCTTTAGAAGGTATGCATAGAAAATCCCTAAGAATTTAAGAATAATTTTAAGCAGTTTTGCAAAGCGGAAGTGATACAGGTAAGCAGAGGCGATCGCACTTCCTAGAATTACAGCAACGAGGGCGCCCGAAAAGCTTCTTAGCGGCAGCATAAAAAGGGCGGTCGGCGGAATTCCCATCACGATTGCTGCTGGCAGTGTGAGAAATGCTATAACGCCTTCCCTCCAGTGGTGCCAAGCTGATACAGTCGGCGGTTGCTGATTGTGTCGGCGAATTTCCACCCACTCTGCAAGCTTGGTTAACCCCCAGTGATAGAAAGCAAATAACCAGATTTGGCAAAACCAAGCAAGTACGATCGGGGATTCCCAGTCAGAGTTCCTGATGGTGTACCAGTACGTCCTGCTAAATCCGTAGGAATAGTAGTAAGCGTTGGGCCACAGTAAAGAAACAATCAGCCAAAAGCTAATGCTTAAGGCAAACCCTCTGGCGCACGATCTAGGATCGGGGAGGAATTTCGGCCAATTATTCATGGTTGGGATAATTTGACGGGATATCAATATTGTCCCATTGCGCCGATCGTTCTGGGCTGTGCGATCTTAAGCGCCGATCGCTTGAGACCGATCGCCCGATCTGGGACTATTTAAATTAAGTTGCTGCAATTTACCAACTTTAGAATAAAGATAACTGTGCTTCTCTGAGTTCCTTGTCCATCAAAAAATCATCTATTCTACTAGCGAAAATCTGACAGTAATCAGCCCTAATTTCAAATCCAATAACTTGTCGCTGCAAACCCAGAGCCAGAATTGCTGTAGTCTCGGAACCCATAAACGGAGCTAAAACAATTTCGTTTAAATTCGATGCCGACTTGATGATGCGATCGACAACAGCAACAGGAAATTGAGCGGGGTGAGGCGTGCGTTCTTTTGAAGCTCGGTTTTTCCCCGACGTAACTTTTGGGAACTGCCAAACATCCGTCGGATTTTTGCCTTTTAAGTTTACTTTAATCTTGCCGTTCTTTTTCTGATTCGGATATTTCACATTTGGGTCGCGCACTTCATCCAAATTAAATGTATACTTGTCTTGATTTTTCACATACCAGAGAAACTTTTCATTGCGGGGTGAAAAGAACTTGCTGCCGGCAACTCCTGCGCCGTAGTTCCAGACAACTTCTTGAATCAGATAAATTAGGCAATTATGAGCTTGGAAGTACGGTTTACCTAAAATATTCGCGATCTCAGTCAAGCTCATGAAATATTGGGGAGAGATTTTGTTGACAAGATGCAATAATTATAGTAAGTGACTGGAAAAATATTGTCAAACTCATCTGGATTGGCCGATCGCCCTGCCGGATACAAAAGGTTACAATCACAAATAGATTCTATTTCCATAACATTACTGTTTATAGATTGAACTGCTCAGTGACAAATAACAACACCTCAACTCAATCCTTTCAATTTGACTCAATTGACAGCGCCCTCGTAGACCTCAAAGCAGGCCACATGGTGGTAGTAGTCGATGACGAAAATCGCGAAAACGAAGGCGATGTGATATGTGCCGCCCAATTCGCCACCCCCGACAACATCAATTTTATGGCCGTGAACGCGCGGGGTTTGATTTGTCTGGCATTGAGTGGCGAAAGGCTCGATCGCCTGGAACTGCCCCTCATGGTCAGCAAAAACACTGACAACAACCAAACTGCCTTCACCGTCAGCATCGATGCAGTCAACGGCGTCAGTACCGGTATCTCCGCCGAAGACCGGGCACGCACCATCCAAGTCGCCATCCACCCGGACACCAAACCTCAAGACTTGCGCCGTCCCGGTCACATTTTCCCCCTGCGGGCGATCGACGGTGGCGTCCTCAAACGCGCCGGTCACACCGAGGCCTCGGTTGACCTCGCCAGACTCGCTGGCTTGTATCCCAGCGGCGTCATCTGCGAAATTCAAAACCCCGACGGTTCGATGGCGAGATTGCCCGAATTAATCGAGTACGCCAAAACCCACAACCTTAAAATAATCAGTATTGCTGACTTAATTAGCTACCGACTCAAGCACGATCGATTCGTCCGCCGCGAAACCGTCGCCAAATTGCCAACTCAATTCGGCGAGTTTATGATTTACGCCTACCGCGACACCCAAGACAATTCAGAACACGTTGCTATTGTCAAGGGCGACCCGGCAGAATTTAAAGACAAACCCGTGATGGTGCGGGTGCATTCCGAATGCCTGACCGGCGATGCTTTGGGTTCCCTGCGCTGCGACTGCCGGATGCAACTGCAAGCGGCACTGAAAATGATCGAAAATGTCGGTTCTGGCGTCATAGTTTACTTGCGCCAAGAAGGTCGGGGTATTGGATTGGTAAATAAACTAAAAGCTTACTCGCTGCAAGATTTGGGATTCGATACTGTAGAAGCCAACGAACGGTTGGGATTTCCCGCCGACTTGCGGAACTACGGCGTCGGAGCACAAATGCTCAACGATTTGGGAGTTAAAAAAATTCGGTTGATTACCAACAACCCGCGCAAAATTGCCGGTTTGAAAGGTTACGGCATTGAAGTAGCCGATCGCGTCCCCTTACTAATTGAAGCCACAGATTACAACTCGATCTATCTGGCAACAAAAGCCGAAAAACTCGGTCATATGCTACTGCAAACTTATTTAGTAACAGTGGCGATTCAGTGGAACGAAAAAGCAGAAGGAAAAGAGGAAGATTCTGCCATTCAAAATCGGTACGAACACCTCGAAAAACTGCGGCATTTGGCGGCTAACCAGCACTTGCTGCTGCAAGAAGAAGCGCGGCCGGTGGGCATAGCCCTGTTCGGAGAAGGCTCCCTCATCGTTCACCTCGGCTTCGATCAAGCCGGACTCGCAGCCCCCGACTGGTACTTGGATGTAAACCATCCTTACGTCAAGGCGATCGGCAAAATTCTGGGCGAAATCAGCACTGAGCCGAATTTGCAAACATTAGAATTCATGGTTTCCTCCGGTGCAGATCCGCTCAAAACCCTGCAAGTCCAGCTCGATCGCGAGACATTCCTTTTGTCGGAATTAACCGGAATTTGCGATCGGCTCGAACCTCAAAAAATCTACAGTTTTGCTCCTCTTCCCTGAAGGCAGAAGGTAGAAGCCAACCCCCCCTACCCCAGCAGGGGGGAAGGCAGAAGCCAAGAAAAACTGTCAATTTCAGAACAATACTTGTTGATATCAGCATCTTCCTTTCGTCAGAAAGCAGCCACCAATAACAACAGTGAATAACAATGTTGATTGCCGTCTAATATTATGTCCGGTCGATTACCAGAAATCAGGTAGGGGCGGGTTCGCCAACAATATCTGCCAATAATTGACCATCTCAAAAACCCGCCCGGCCGAGATATTATGGTGAATGTTGATTGCCGTCTAATATTATGTCCGGTCGATTACCAGAAATCAGGTAGGGGCGGGTTCGCCAACAAT
This sequence comes from Microcoleus sp. SVA1B4, assembly GCF_036700545.1. NCBI lineage: Bacteria > Bacillati > Cyanobacteriota > Cyanophyceae > Oscillatoriales > Microcoleaceae > Microcoleus > Microcoleus sp. SVA1B4. The sequence continues at coordinate 115,647 of NZ_JAUBPB010000014.1, read as the reverse complement.
ATCTGCCAATAATTGACCATCTCAAAAACCCGCCCGGTCGAGATATTATGGTCAATCCATCGGACATGATATAACAAGTCGATGTAGCGACACTTGATAGAGAACCGTCGATGCACATTTATATTCTTAAGCAGTATTAATAGTCATTAAATCATTCAAGAGGCTTTTTAATTAATGTTAATTTTTTTAGACATTGATGGTGTACTTATTCCTGACAGAAGACATGGAAGATATAGCTCTCTAGCAGATATAATGAAATTTAATTCCGATTGCCTTAATCACTTTGAAAATGTCCTCCGTTCCTATCCTAATGCGCGAGTAGTAATTTCATCCTCTTGGAAAGAAATATTCCCCTTCGAGGTAATCCCTCCATTGTTTTCACCAGATATCGCTAGCCGTATTATCGGATTCACCCCTTTCCTCAATCCCAAAAATATTCACCGACACAAATATCTACGACACCAGGAAGTTCTTGAGTATCTTCGACAAAATCAAGCAGAAAACTCACCTTGGGTAGCCATTGACGATATTCCAGAACACTATCCGCCAGATGCGCCTGTTGTGGCTATTGATGATTACAATGGTTTTGACCAGAACTCAGCAAAGGTACTTTCAGAATATCTAACTTGATTTCAAAGGTTAGGAAAAAAGTATCGGCATAGAGAGGGTGAATTTGACATGGAAATGAACGTTGGTGACTTTCTGCACCGACTCGATCTCAGGGGACAAGCACTTAAAGGCACCAACCTTGGCGGTGCGGAACTCCGGGGAGCCAACCTCCGAGGCACGGATCTCCGAGAAACCAACCTCAGCGACGCTATGCTCAGGTATGCAGACCTGATTGAAGCCGATCTCACAGGCGCTAATCTCAGCGGGGCGGATTTATCTGAATCATTTCTTAATTTAGCTAACCTCACTAGAGCTGATTTGACTGGTGCTGTCCTCCGAGAAGCTAATCTCGTAGGAGCCGAATTCACGGGCGCCAACCTCAAACAAGCAAGTTTGATCAAGGCTAATTTAGTAGGAGCAAATCTCCACGAAGCCAACTTAACCAGAGCCAACCTTAGCGGTGCCGATTTGCGCGGTTCTCAGTTGAGCGGCGCTATTTTAGACAAGGCCGTATACAACAACCGGACTATCTTTCCCGAAGATATTGATCCGGGTGCAATGGGAGCATTTTTGCTAGCTCCCAATGCTTCTCTCCCTGGCTTAAATCTGGCTATGGTAGATTTGACCGAAGCGGATTTAAAAGGAGCCGATTTGCGGCGGACAAACTTATACAAAGCTATTTTATTTGGCGCAAAACTCGATCGGGCAAACTTAGCAGGAGCCAACCTCAGCGGAGCGGACTTGAGGGAAGCTAGTTTGAGCGGCACGATTTTGGAGAAAGCTGTTTACAGCAACCAGACTTTGTTTTCAGAAGGTATCGACCCCAGTCTGGGCGGAGCTTATTTAATTGCTCCCAATGTATCGCTGCAAGGGGTAAATTTAACCGGAGCCGACTTAAACGGGTCAGATTTAAGCGGAGCTAATTTGAGCGCTTCTAACTTAACTTCGGTCAATCTCAAAAATGTAGACCTCAGCAGAGCTAGCTTAAAAAAAGCTTACCTCAAAGGTGCAAACTTGGAGGGAACTGATTTAAGAGGAGCCGATTTAAGCGGCGCAATTTTACACCAAGTAAACTTGAGTTCTGCTGACCTCCGGGGTGTAGACTTAACAAGGGCTGACCTCAGTGGCGCTAATTTAAGGGATGCCGATTTGAGGGAGACAGATTTCACCGGAGCTACTTTGCTGTTCGCGAACTTGAGCGGGGCCGACTTGAGATGTGTAGACTTGACAAAAGCTGACCTCAGCGGCGCTAAGTTAAACGAAGCTGATCTCCGAAAAGCAGATTTGATGAGAGTAAATTTGGAGGGAGCAGATTTAACTGAGGCCGATTTGAGCGATGCTCATTTATTCCGAGTTAATCTCAGAGGTGCTAACCTGAAAGGTACTAACCTCAAAGGCGCAAGTTTAAAAGGGGTATTTTTGACTGACGCTTATTTGAGCGAAACGGATTTGACCGATATATATCTGAGTCCGAGTTTTTTTGAATTGCCGCTAGAATCGGAATGGTAATTAGTTGACTGTTAACACTCGAAAATCGCCCAGCGAAAATTACTCGATTATTAACAATCTAAAATCTAAAATCTAAAATCTAAAATGGATCGACCGTTAGGCTCTGTTATTCAAGGTTCCCTGAGCAAGGGATTAGAAGTGCGACTGCACGCCGATGTTTCGGTGGAAGATATGAGGGTGGGGAAATTTTTAGTAGTGCGGGGGGTGCGATCGCACTTTTTCTGTATGCTCACCGACGTGTCTCTCGGAACTTCTAGCGCCCGCATTTTATCGAATCCTCCCAATCCCGACGACGATTTTCTGCTCGCAGTGCTAGCCGGTAGCAGCACCTACGGTACGATCGAACTGTCGCCGATGTTGATGTTGACTGCTGAACGAGAAAAACAGCAGGCAATTTTCGACCCGACGAAAAACGGCCCAGTTCGCGAGAACAAGTTGGCGTTAGGAAATTTGGCTTCTTTTGAGTCACAAAGCGGTGCGGATATTGAGTTGCTACCTGTCAAAACTATTCCCAGCCACTTTTCCCAGGTGTTTGATGCCAAAGAAACTGATTTTCGGGCGGTTTTTGGCTGGGAAGATGACCCGTATCGCCGCAATTTTGCGATCGGCAAACCGATTGACATGGACGTTGCTGTGTGCTTGGATTTAGACCGATTTGTGGAACGCAGCAACGGAGTTTTTGGCAAGTCGGGAACGGGAAAATCTTTTCTGACGCGCTTGCTCTTGTCGGGAATTATTCGCAAGCAAGCTGCTGTTAATTTAATTTTTGATATGCACTCGGAGTACGGGTGGGAAGCTGTTTCGGAAGGGAAACAGTTCAGCACTGTTAAAGGTTTGCGGCAGTTATTTCCCGATAAAATGCAGATTTATACCCTCGATCCAGAATCGACAAAACGCCGGGGAGTCCGCGACGCTCAAGAGTTGTTTTTGAGTTTCGATCAAATTGAAGTGGAAGATATCTCCCTCGTACAGAGAGAGTTGAATTTGTCGGAAGCTAGTATCGAAAATGCGATCATTTTGCGAAACGAGTTGGGTAGCGGTTGGATCAACAAGTTGCTGGAAATGAGCAATGAAGATATTTCAAGGTTTTGCGAAGAAAAGCGGGGAAATAAGTCTTCGATTATGGCTTTGCAGCGGAAATTAGAGCGTTTAAACGATTTGAAATACATTCGGAAACGCTGTCCCAAAAATTATGTAACTGAAGTTTTGCAGTGTTTAGATGGTGGGAAGAATGTAGTAATTGAGTTCGGTTCGCACTCGGATTTGCTGTCCTATATGTTAGCGGCAAATGTGATTACTCGCCGCATTCACGAAGCTTACGTGAAGAAAGCAGAAAAGTTTTTGCAGAGCAAAAATCCGTGCGATCGCCCGCAGCCATTGGTGATTACCATTGAAGAAGCTCACCGCTTTCTCGATCCGGCGATCGTGCGATCGACCATTTTCGGTACAATTGCCAGAGAAATGCGAAAATACTTTGTCACCCTGCTGATTGTAGACCAGCGCCCGTCAGGAATCGACGCGGAAGTCATGTCGCAAGTCGGAACACGCATCACAGCCTTGCTAAACGATGATAAAGACATTGATGCTATTTTTACCGGTGTTTCGGGAGGGCAGAGTTTGCGTTCAGTTTTGGCAAAACTCGACTCCAAACAGCAAGCATTAGTTTTGGGCCACGCCGTACCGATGCCCGTAGTCGTGCAAACTCGTCCTTACGACGAGCAATTCTACAGAGAAATTGGGGATATTGACTGGCAAGAAATGCCCGATGAACAAGTATTTGCCGAGGCAGAATCTGCTAAAATGGATTTAGGATTTTAGATTGACAACTGCTAGATTCCTTACAGAACTTAGGCAAAGGTTACTGTAAATTAGTCTTTGCGAACAATTGGCGATCGCTGGCAATGACAGAAATATCTGATTTTTGCCTCAGTTATAAACGAAAAAGTGCGATCGAACGTCCAAAAAATTAGGCCCCAGCTTTGAGTCAGAAGCTCTTCCCCTTTCACCCCCTTACCCCTCATCCCTAACGGCCCAAAATTTGCTTAAGCTTAAACATGATGGAGATGATGGAGCCTCGCAGCACAATGAAAGTCAAACAGGGCAACAGCCAGCCTTTATACACCTTGTCGTTACTCGTAGCAGAATTTGCTTAGCATATTTAAATCAAAATGTCAATAAATATTTTAAACAGTTACTGGCATCTAATACGGCGATCGAGTTCGGTTATCTCGCATCCCACCATCTAGGCAGCGAGAAAATTTCAAGCGATGATGGAACAGAGAGCAAAACAAAGCCCTCGAATAGCATGAGTCTGTTTGCATGAGTATTGTTAAGTTGAGTTGCAGTTAAAACTAACAGGGAATTCAAAACCTTAAGGAAAAATGTAGAATCTTGACCTTAAGACAGAGGTTTTTACTCTTTACGATCCTCAAAATTGGGAATAATATTGAGAAAACTAAACTCTTGCTCCACTTCGCCTTGAACTAGCCGTTAAAGCTAGCGAACTACCGAAAATCGACGGCGATTACTGGAAATCAAGCACAAAAGCAATCCCAAACAAAAAGCTTCTACCGATCGTCACCGATAAACAAGAGGGGAAACATCCCCTTTGTCGCAGTCTTTATCCCACTTGCAAAAGTGGGACAGGGTATCACCAACTTTTTATCTGTTGTTACAAGGAGTGCAATACTCACCCATGTCCACCACAACCCCCAAAAACAAAACAGTGAAAGCCGATCGCATGGGCAGCCGGCCATACTCCTCAACGGATACGGTTCGTACCTATCTGCACGAGATCGGTCGCGTACCCCTGCTAACCCGAGAAGAAGAAATTGTTTTCGGGAAGCAGGTGCAGCAAATGATGAAATTAATCGAAGCAAAACAAGCACTTGCTAAAGAATGGCAGCGGGATCTGACGGATCAAGAGTGGGCTGCCGAAATGGAGTTGACCGAACCTGAACTTAGCCGCATCTTACACATAGGGCGGCGGGCCAAGCAAAAGATGATTGAAGCGAATTTGCGGCTAGTAGTGGCGATCGCCAAAAAATACCAGAAACGCAATATGGAATTCTTGGATTTAATTCAAGAAGGCACCCTTGGTTTAGAACGAGGAGTTGAAAAATTTGACCCGATGCGGGGATACAAATTTTCTACCTATGCCTACTGGTGGATTCGGCAAGCAATTACCCGCGCGATCGCCCAACACGCCCGCACAATTCGATTGCCAATTCACATCACCGAAAAACTCAACAAAATCAAAAAAGTGCAGCGGGAACTTACCCAGCAGTTGGGCCGGTCTCCCTCCCCTGCCGAAATTGCCGCAGCCTTGGAACTGCACCCTTCCCAAATTCGGGAATACCTGCTGATGGCAAGACATCCAGTTTCTTTGGACTTGCGGGTAGGAGACAACCAAGATACCGAACTGCAAGAACTCTTAGAAGACGAAACGGCATCTCCAGACAACTACATTACCTCGGAATTGCTGCGGCAAGACCTCGATACTTTGATATCAGAACTGACCCCCCAGCAGCGAGATGTGATAATTCTGCGCTTCGGTTTGGAAGACGGCACAGAAATGTCTCTGGCGAAAGTCGGAGAACGGTTAAATCTCAGCCGGGAACGGGTGCGGCAGCTAGAACATCAAGCCCTTGCCCACCTGCGGCGCCGCCAATCTCAAGTCCGAGAATACTTGGCTAGTTAGTCACTAAAAAAGTTGAGATTTCCCAAAATCTCAACTTTTTTTTTTCGTGTTGGCATTGCTGGGAAGGATACTTTTATAGCAGTTAAAAAAAGAATGCAACGGTAGGCCCGTGCTTCAAACCATTATGGAATAGGTCACGCCAAATTATTCAATTCTTTAATCTAAAATTTAAAATCAAAAATGGTATTATTTGAGGGGTCGATCGCCCGATCGGGGCGGACGGAAAATTGATCAAAACTAATCTTAGATTTAAGTTCAGGAACCGGGCGGGCGATCGTTCATTCAAGTTAATAGCCAACATTAAGCCAAGTACCCGGTTTCTCTACAATCTTGGTGAAACTGGTACAAGAGGCGCTTGGAACCAGTTATTTTAAATTTTGGGGTCTGGAGTGGTTTTGACTTATTTGATATTGACAGGAAGTTTAGAAGCGATCGCGATCGTGCTTGCTCTCTCGCCCGGTAACTTGAGCATCGCATTACCCGCAGGCCGGGCACACAACTCGGACATCAAATCCGGCGTTTTTAGCTCGCAATCTCCGCCAAATCCTGAGCCAGATACAGCTAGCACAGGTTTAGCAGATGGCATTTACCTCTACGGCCAGTCGAGCCAGCCAGAGGAAATTAAACAAGAATATTTTGTATTTGAAATGCGACAGAGTAAGGTAGTCGGCGCTTTTTACCTACCTCGGTCTGCTTTTTACTGTTTTTACGGCACGGGCGATCGAACTCAGTTAAATTTAACAGTCGTGGACACTTACGACGGCAGTCGCTCTCCCTACTCCGTAAACCTGGAACAGTATTACCCAATTTCTACCATCAGCGAGAACGATCATCGCATCTTGGGTCTTTGCACGGAAGCTCACAAAGAGCAGGTGTGGGAAAAGTAGGAAACACGCGCTGCGCCACCAGTCAATCGATTTTAGATTTTAGATTTTAGATTTTAGATTTTAGATTTTAGATTTTAGAATTGAAGAAAGCAACCTCACTGATAAATCGGGCGCCCCCGAACCAAATTGCTTTCGGTCAGGGTTCAGGAAACAGTAGTAAAATTGCTCTTGATTTGAGATTTGAGATTTGAGATTTGAGATTTGAAGAAAGCAACCCCACTGATACATCGGGGGCCCCCGGACCAAATTGCTTTCGGTCAGGCTTCAGGAAACAGTAGTAAAATTGCTCCTGAGTTGAGAATTTCGGACGGACACCACACACATGGCAAAATGAAACTGCGTCGGAAAACACTATCGATAATTGGCATTACCATCGCTGGATTAACTGGCATTCTGTATGTCGCCTCCTCAAGCATCCTCTTGGGCAGCCTGATCAAAGCAGAGGAACAAGAAGCCACACAGGTTGTCAAGGGAGTGCTCAGCGTGTTCGGGCAAACTGCCGACGACTTCAACTCGCGCTTTGCCGACTGGTCTGCGTGGGACGACACCTACGATTTTATCCAAAACCGCAACTCAGAATTCATTGACTCCAATTTAATTCCAGAAGGGCTGGCTAATATAAGAGTTAATATAGCCGTATTTGTCAATACTTCTGGCAAAATAGTTTACGGTACAGGTTTAGACAGCGAAAAGCTGAAATTAACTCCTGTTCCAGAAGCATTAAAACAGCGTATTTCTCTAAGCGACCCGCTGTTGCAGCATCCCAACGCCAAAAGCAGCCTCGCTGGTATTATGCTGCTACCGTCAGGGCCAATACTGATTACTTCTCGGCCTATTCTCACGACTAAAAGCACCGGCCCGATCCGAGGTACGCTGATCTTCGGGCGCAATTTGGATGCTGCAGGCATTGCAAAGGTTTCTAAAATTACTCGCTTGCCGCTAATCGTACACAGCGTGAATGAGGCTAGGTTGCCTGCAGACTTTGAGCAAGTGCGGGAGAAACTGTCGGAAAAAAAACCGATTTTGGTGCGTCCTTTAAGCGAAGAGTCGATCGCGGGTTACGCTCTGATCCGCGATATTTACAACCAACCTGCGCTGCTATTGCGGGTGGATATCCCCAGAGAAATATATCGGCAAGGTCAAATTAGTTTGCTGTACCTGCTGGGGTCTGTAGCGTTAGCGGGAGTTGGGTTGGTCGGCTGCACTCTGCTACTGCTAGAGCGTCTGGTGCTGTCTCGGTTGAGCGGTTTGGCGAAAGCAGTGAAGCGCGTCAGTAGCAGCCAAGACCTCTCGGTGCGACTACCGGTGACGGGCGAAGACGAGTTGTCCGACCTTGCCCATACTATCAACGGAATGTTGAGTGCGATCGCCCAAGCCGAAAGCGAACAACTTGAGGAAAAAGCCCGCTACCGAGCCGTAGTCGAGCAAGCTACAGATTGTATTTTCCTGTGGGACGCTCAAACCAAACGCCTGTTGGAAGCCAATACAGCGTTTAGAAACTTGCTCGATTACAGTCCTGATGCGATTTCGCAACTGACTATTTACGATATCATCGCTTACTCTAAAGACCTAATTGACAACAATATCGAGTTGCTGCTGACGGACAAACAATTTAGAATTGGCGAAGTTCTCTACCGTCGCCGAGACGGTTCCTGCGTGGATGTGGAAGTGAGCGGGAGCGTGATTTCCTACGGCGGCCGCGAGATTATTTGCACGGTTGTCCGGGACATTACCGAGCGCAAGCAAGCAGAAGCCGAACTGCGAGCCTCGGAAGAACGCTACAGACTTTTGTTTAAAAATAACCCCCATCCGATGTGGGTTTACGATTTAGAAACTCTAGAATTTATAGCCGTCAATCAGTCTGCTATCCAACACTACGGTTACACTCGCGACGAATTTCTCAAGATGACCGTTGCGGACATTCGTCCCCCCCAAGAGCTGCCGAAATTGCTAGAAAATATATCCCAACTAGATGCTGGTATTGAGTTTGCCGGTGTGTGGCAGCATCAGAAAAAAGACGGCACAATTATTGATGTAGAAATTACTTCTTATGCTCTGGTATTTGATAGCAGAAATGCTGAATTAGTGCTGGCTCACGACGTGACCGACCGCTTGCAAGCCGAGGCCGAACTCTACAAGGCAAAGGAAGCCGCAGAAGCAGCTAGTTTGGCTAAAAGTCAGTTTTTGGCTAACATGAGCCACGAACTGCGAACTCCTCTGAATGCGATTATCGGTTACAGCGAGATTCTGCAAGAAGAGGCTTTAGATTTGGGCGAAGAAAATTTTGTGTCTGATTTAGAGAGAATTCACAATTCAGGCCAGCTTTTACTAACCTTAATTAATGATATTCTGGACTTGTCGAAGATTGAAGCTGGTCACGCGGAACTTGAATTAGAAATTTTTGACGTGTCTGAGGCAGTTCAAGATGTAGCCAAAACTGTTGAACCGCTATTTTTGCGAAACAGTAATCGCCTGAATGTGGAGTGTCCTAATAATATTGGCGAATTGTATTCCGATCAAATTAAGTTTACTCAAATTTTGTTTAATTTGCTCAGCAATGCAGCTAAGTTTACTCATAAAGGAACAGTTACACTCAGCGTTGAAAGAATTAAAAATGACGAGAAGAGTTGGGGTTCTGAACGGTTTATTTTTAAGTGTACTGATACGGGGATTGGGATAACTCCTGAACAGCTAGAAAAGTTATTTCAACCTTTTACGCAAGCGGATGCTTCGACTACCCGCAAGTACGGAGGAACGGGTTTGGGTTTGGCAATAGCGCAGAAATACTCTCAGATGCTGGGGGGAGAAATTACTGTGACTAGCGAGTTTGGCAAGGGGTCAACTTTTACTCTGATGTTGCCAGCATAGCTCGATTTTAGATTTTAGATTTTAGATTTTAGATTGGGTAAAAAGTGCTGAATAGAAACAACATAAATACGGTTTGTAGTCAGGGCTTCAGTCCACTCCCAATCAGCTTTTAGCTAATTAGGACTAAACTTTTGAAGACCAACAACATTAATACTCAATACCTGCTTGAGCTTTAATCCCTTGTTCTCGAAATGGATGCTTAACTAATGTCATTTCAGTCACCAAGTCTGCCCGTTCAATTAGCCCTGGCGGGGCACCTCGGCCTGTTAAAATAATGTGGGTTTCTTCTGGTTTTTGGTCTAACCCGGAAAGCACTTGCTCTACTTGCAAATAACCTAGTTTTAATGCTATATTGACTTCATCTAGAAGAACTAATTTAAATTCGGGATTGCCGATAAAAGTTAGGGATTTTTCCCAGGCTTTTTGAGCTGTTTCGATATCTCGATCGCGGTCTTGCGTGTCCCAGGTAAAGCCTTCTCCCATTGCGTGAAATTCTAGCTGTTTTTCCCAGAGTTGAAAAACGGCTTTTTCTGCGGGTTCCCAAGCTCCCTTGATAAATTGTACTATAGCGACGCGGTAGCCGTGACCGAGCGATCGCACAACCATTCCCAAAGCGGCCGTGGTTTTGCCTTTACCGTTACCCGTATTGACTATAATTAAACCTTTTTCTTTGGAAGAGTTAGCGATTCGCTGTGATTGCACTTCTTGGCGGCGCTGCATTTTCTGTTTGTGTTGTTGGGCTGTTAAGCCAGTGGTTGCAGTAGTTTCTGTATTGGTTTCCATTAGATTTTTTTTAACCGCAGATGAACGCAAATAAACGCTGATAGATGCAAGATGTCAAGTTATTGCCACAGTGTTTTCAAGTTTAGCACGAAACCGGGCAAAACATCTTCTCCTGAAAGTTCTGTTGGACATTCCAAAACTTCTATTTCTTGTCCTTGGCGATAGATTTCGACTCTCCGGGTTTTGCGGTTGATTAACCAGCCTAATTTTACTTGGTTATTCATGTATTCTTGCATTTTGTCTTGAGTATCTTTGAGGCTGTCTGTCGGCGACATTAACTCTAAGACAAAATCCGGGGCAATGGGAGGAAATTTTTGTTTTTGTTCGGGGGTGAGTGCATCCCATCTTGATTTTTCAATCCAAGAGACATCGGGAGAACGGTTGGCACCGCTTGGCAGTTTGAAGCAAGTTGAAGAATCGAAACAAATTCCCAGTTTAGTTTGTCGGTTCCAAATTCCAAAATCAGTAGCTATTTCAAAATTGTAATTTCCGGTTTCTCCTCCTGTGGGTGGCATGACGATTATTTCTCCTTTGGCGTTGCGTTCAAATTTGACATCTGGGTTTTCGCGGCACAGTTGATAAAATTGGTCGTCGGTTATTTTGGCGATCGAGTTGAAGTTGATTGTAACTGCTATCATGGTATTTTATCAGGATGCGTTGGGACTTTTAAGATTATGTATATGAAGGCGGCTCAAGGCCGAGCGATGCAGATGCTGTAAATATTATTAAGGGTTAAGAGGATTTAATGGATATCTTTTTATGCACTTTTGCTCATTATATCACATCCTTATAACTAGCTATTAATAGTTTTATCAAACGCTTTTTGGAGGAAACACTTACAGACATACCAATAATAAAATGCAATGTTGATTTCGCTAAACAGTTTAGGTAGTCCCTCTAGTAAACTGGAGAATATTTTGTTTTTTATATGCAGGGCATCGACGCCGATCGCAAAAAACAACAAGCCTACACCCGCTAACAATATTTGGTAGGGAGTTAACTGTAGTTCTCGCCGAAAAAACCATCCGTAGGAGGACAAAACAACGGCGTACAAAAGACTTACTCCTAGCTTAGGAATTCCCCCTGCTACCATATATATATGAATTCTGTAAATTTCATTTAGTAAAAATCCACCTGTTAACAAAGCCGAAAACAGAATAAATCGATTTTCTGATGTGCGCGGTTGAATACTTTGAGCTAATTTATAGGTAAAACTACAAACAATGACGGGTACAGAACATAAAATCTGGAAAGTCCGAGTTAACAAGGCGACATTGGGATGGGAATAAGAATAAGGCGGAAAGAATAAATCGCTGACTTTTAACCCTGAAAGTTGAGTGAAAAATATCAAGATAGCCACCACAAATAAGGATAAACAATTGAGCCTAACAACCAAACGAGAAATAGTCATAAGCAATTAACACCAAAAATTAGGTTGACTGCCCAAATCAAAAAAAATTATATCACCAATATCTCTGGATATTTTGCTAAACTTAATCATGAGTGTTATCAAAACAAGGAGACAGTCATGCTGTCAGTGAAAGAAGCAGAATCGATCGTTCTAAATTTGGCGCAACCCCTCGACAGTCAGCGGGATGTAGAAACTGTAGACTTGCTGGCAGCATCGGGGCGCATTTTGGCTGCGGCAGTCACTGGTTCCCTTGATTTTCCTTATTGGGATAATTCAGCAATGGATGGGTACGCGGTGCGGTTTGCGGATGTGGAAAACTGTAGCGCCGAAAAACCAGTGGTACTCGAAGTAGTTGAAGAGATTCCAGCCGGATATCAGCCTCAAAATACCGTCCAATCGGGGCAAGCGGCGCGAATTTTTACGGGTGGGGTGATGCCTGCGGGCGCTGATACGGTGGTAATGCAGGAAGAAACGAGGCGAGAGGGCGATCGTATTTTTATCTTAGTTTCTCCTGAAAAACCGCAAGCATTTGTCAGACACAAAGGCGCTTTTTATCAAGCAGGAACAACTTTGCTAACTCCCGGTACAGTTATCAACGCCCCAGAAATGGCAGTGTTAGCAACTGCCCAGTGCATTCAAGTTCCCGTTTATCGGAGGCTGCGGGTGGCAATTTTTTCTACTGGTGACGAATTGGTATCGCCAGACGAACCTTTGGCACCGGGGAAACTGGTAGACTCGAATCAGTATGCTTTGACAGTTTTGTTGGCCCAAATGGGATTTGAACCGATTCGATTGGGGATTGTTCCTGATAATGAAGAGGCGTTAAATAAGGCGATCTCCGGGGCTGTGGCAACAGCGGATGTGGTGCTTTCTACGGGGGGCGTGTCGGTAGGAGACTACGATTATATTGAGAAAATTTTGGGGGATTTGGGAGGAAAAGTTCACATTAGTTCGGTGGCGATTAAGCCGGGAAAACCTTTAACGGTTGCTGGGTTTAAACGAGGTGAAAAAAATTCGGATTGTCTCTATTTTGGTTTGCCGGGAAATCCGGTTTCGGCTTTAGTCTGCTGTTGGCGGTTTGTTGTGCCTGCTTTGAGAAAAATTTCTGGGCTAGGCGCGGATGCTTGGGGGCCGGAGTTTGTCAAAGCTAGGTGTAATGCTGAATTGCGATCGCCTGGCCGACGCGAAACTTATGTTTGGGGTAAACTACATTTAGTTGCGGGAGTGTGGGAATTTGAACCTGCTAGCGGCAGCCAAAATTCAGCGAATTTAATTAATCTCGCCAATACAAGTGGTTTAGCAGTTTTGCCGCCAGCGGAAACCGGGATTTTACCGGGCGAATTCGTGGAGGTTTTAAAAGTTAGTCATTAGTCAGTTGACAGTAGTCAGTTGGCAGTAGTTAGTTGGCAGTCAACAGTCAACAGTCAGCCGGAAAAATTACCAATTGCCAATTAATTATGAAAATTTTAATTGTTGAAGATGACCCGATGATGCAACTGGGATTAGAGCAAGTTTTAGCCGATTCCCCAGAAATAGAAATAGTAGGACAAGCAGAAGACGGCTATTTAGGCGTAGCAGCAGCACTGAAACTTAAACCTGATATCATTGTAATGGATATCGGTTTGCCACGGCTCGACGGCATAGCAGCGACGCAGCAAATTAAAGCACAACTCCCAGAAGTTCGAGTAGTAATGTTAACTTCTCACACGGCAGAAACTGAAATTATTGCTGCCCTTTCTAGTGGGGCTGATGCTTATTGTATTAAAGGTGCTTCTGTAGACAGGCTGTTAGCAGCGATTGCAGCCGCCGCAGAGGGGGCTACATATCTTGACCCTCAAATTGCCCGGACTGTCATCGAACACCTGAAACCCCCCATACCTGCCTCTACAACTACTTTTGGTCAGTTGTCGCAGCGGGAATTGGAGGTGTTAAAATTAATGGTGGAAGGTAACAGCAATCCTGAGATAGCAGCGGCGCTTTACTTGAGCCCAAATACTATTAAAACTCACGTTCGCGGTATTATGAATAAGTTGGCAGTGGATGACCGCGTGCAAGCCGCAGTTGTAGCACTGAGAACTGGATTGGTGTAAAGAAGTCAGTAGTCATTAGTCATTAGTCATTAGTCAGTAGTTATTTGTTGTTTGTTACCAAGGCTTTTCTGCTACCAATGCCCCATGCCCAATTCCCAATTGCCAATTCCCAATTCCCAATTCCCAATTCCCAAAAAGTTTATGTCTGAATGGATAGAAATCGGTAAAATTGTAGCAGCTCAAGGTTTGGACGGGGAAGTGCGAGTCTATCCCGATTCTGATTTCCCGGAAAGGTTTATCGAACCGGGGAAGCGGTGGATTTTGCGCCCTAACAAAAGTGAACCCGAACCGATCGAGTTTTTGGGCGGTCGCTACATTCCCGGCAAAGGGCTGTATGCTGTAGAGGTAGAGGGTGTGGAAGACCGCGATAGTGCTGAGGCGCTGCGGGGCTGTAAGTTGTTTGTTGAAAAGACCGATCGACCTTACCTCGAATCTGATGAGTTTTACGTCCAAGATTTGATCGGTATGGAAGTTTTTAACCAGTTAACCGGGGAAATCCTAGGCAAGGTAAGTGATATTATTCCCGCAGGTAACGACCTTTTAGAAGTAGAAACGAATCTAACTGCGCCGGAAACAGTCCCAGCAGAATTAGAAAAGCCAAAACAGCCTGAAACTCCCCAAGCAAACGCTGACCCCAGAAATACCCGGAAACCACGGAAAATTCGTGTTAAAGAGCCTAAATCCACAAAAATATTGATTCCTTTTGTGGAAGAGATTGTGCCAATTGTTGACTTAGAACAAGGCAGAATTGAAATTGTGCCTCCTCCTGGTTTGTTGGAATAATATCATGTCCGGTCGAGGGGCAGGAGATGATATTAGTTATTAACAATTCCCCATCCCCAATCCCCAATTCCCAATTCCCAATATTAATCATTTCCTCTATTTGTGTACCGCACTATCAAGTAACTGATGGAAAGCGCGAAAATTGCAGTCGCCAAACCAATCAAGTCGGCTGCGGTTTTTTTTTCCAGGTCAAGAATGATGATTTTTCGAGATACTGCTATCAAAGAAGTTACAATAACCAGCTCAACTTGAATTACGTGCTTTTTCAGATAAGCTGTAATATTTTCCAATATTTCCAATGCAATTAAAACATTTAAAAATAACCCAAATATCACAAACAACGTGTCTTTTAAAAAATTATCAGTGTGGTTTGCCAATTCTTGTGCTAAAAAAATCACCAAATCGGCAACGCTGACGATAATTACCAAAATCATCGCCAGTGATAAAACTTTCGATATTATTACTTCTACACTTTCTGTAAAATGCAGAAAATTTTCATCATTGCTTAACTTCGCAATTTGCCTAAATATTTTTTTTAGCATACCAGTGATTTAGTCATCATTCTTGATGATTTTGTCATTTTTCGGTACGCTTTGCAAGCGCAAAACTCTCTGATTGCCTGGTTTCACGGCGGCAATCCGGGCACTGGGGAAGGCGACTCTCTCTGCCTGTTATATTTTATAGTTTTTCGTGTCAGCTAGGAATCGATCGCACGCGATGAACTCCTGCTTAATAAATTTTTGCCATAAAAAAACCTCAAACTATTGTCTAGCAATATTTTGAGGCTTTTAAGGCGCGGTGCTAATACTGAACTAACTATCTATTCTCAACAGAGAATGATGGTTGACTCCCAGCTTGCTCCGACGCAATATAGAAGATAGCTAAAAATTTAGCTCGGGTGGTTTAGTAGCGACGAGAATTGCCACCGCGATCGTTGTTACCCCAGTTACCGCCGCCACTAGGACGTTCTTCACGGGGTTTTGCTTTGTTGACTTTGAGGTCGCGACCCATCCACTCAGCACCGTCAAGAGCCTCAATGGCTGCGGCTTCTTCGGCTTCAGTAGACATTTCTACAAAAGCGAAGCCCCGCATCCGACCTGTTTCCCGGTCAGCAGGCAACTGAACGCGCTTTACTGTACCGTACTCTCCAAAAGTTTGGTTGAGGTGCTCCTGCGTTACTTCGTAGGATAAATTGCCGACATAGATTGACATTGAACATTCTCCAGAATCAGAGGGTGTAGAGATTTAAATCCGGAGGAACGCCGATCGAACGAACTGTACTGCCGAAAATAAAGCCTTGTAAAAAAATCATAGCACCTATAGGTGCAAACTGCAATTGTCTGACTCGATTAATTAAAAAGAAGGCAGAAGGCTTTCGCCAGAAGACATTCTCCCGAAGGAAAAACGCCCAATCAAGAAGGAAAAACTCAGAATAAATAAATTTAATTTTCCTTGTTCCCTAGCTCTGCCGGGGAAACGCAGCTTTTAGGCTGCGTAATGGCATAACGATTTTAGGTTTTAGGTTTGAGATTTGGGATTTGAGATTTATGTGTAGGGTGCGTCCGGGCTCAAAATTGCTCGATCGAGAGAGGTTGTTACCCCAAAAACGGATACAATGCCCCGACAGGAGCCGTGGAGAGATCAAAATTTTCGACTCTTGTTCAAACTCCCAGATTCATCTGTGGAGTAAATCTCAAATAGTTCCACGCTCGCGCTCGCCGAAAGTCAACCCGGTTCCTCCCCATGTCGATCGCCCGCTGGTTCCCGCTCGTTCGGCGGTGATGTGTAGCATCCCGTCGTTCGAGGGCAGCTCAAGAAGTGACGGCGAGGGTGGATTTTTGCCAATTAAATTCCTCAACTTCTGCGACAGTTTCTGCCCCAACCAGCACCAACTGCACCGCACAAGCTTTTAACTCAGGCTGTTTGGAATCTGGACAGCTTGCAGCATGAGTCATGGCATTGGCTTCAGCGCCTTCGGCCCACAGAGAACCCCAGTGCATCGGTACAAATAGCGTACCTGGGGCGATCGCCTTTGTGACTTTTGCCGGAAACTGCGCCTTGCCGCGGCGCGATCGAACTTCCAGCAAATCCCCCTCCTTAATCTGCAATTTGGCAGCATCACGGGGGTGAATTTCCAAAAACGGATCGGGGTGCAATTGATTAATTTTCTCTGTTCTACCCGTCCGCGTCATAGTGTGCCAGTGTCCGTAAAGTCTCCCTGTCGTCAACACAAACGGATAATTAGGATCGGGAGGTTCTGCCAGTCCCCGCGAGTGATAGGCCGAAAATCTTGCCCGCGCGTCAGGAGTGTGAAAACGCCTGTCAGTATACAGCCGTTTCGCTTCGTTCGCTGGATGCACAGGCTCGTTTTCCCGGCAAGGCCACTGCTGCGGCCCTTCTTGGCGGATGTATTCGTGGCTCAGGCCGGTCATGTCGCAAGGCTGGCCCCGCGTCAACTGCACGTACTCATTAAAAACCTCCGCACTGTTCTCGAAAGCAAAGTGTTGGGCAAAACCCAACCGCCGTCCCACCTCGGCGAAAATGCTCCAGTCGTCGCGGGCTTCCCCGGAGGGAGTGTCGAAACCGGGACAAAAGGTAACGCGGCGTTCGGAATTGGTCATTACTCCGGTTTTTTCGCTCCACTGCGTTGCCGGCAGCAGGATGTGAGCGTAGGCGGAGGTTTCAGTGGGATAGTAAGCTTCTTGATAAATAGTAAAGGGCGATCGCAGCAAAGCGGCTTTAGTACGTTCCAAATCCGGCATACTCACCACCGGATTAGTAGCTGCAATCCATAGCAACTCAACTTCGCCAGTTTCCAAACCGGTGATCATATCCCAAGCTGTGCGGCCTGGATTCGGGGAAATACTTCCCGGTGCGATTCCCCAAAACTCCTCGACTTGGGTTCTGTGTTCAGCATTTTTCACAAAACGGTAGCCTGGGAGCAAGTGAGACAGTCCTCCGGCTTCCCGCCCTCCCATCGCGTTTGGCTGGCCGGTGAGGGAAAACGGGCCGCATCCCGGTTTGCCGATTTGACCAGTCATCAAGTGCAAATTAATCAGCGATCGCACCTTTGCCGTGCCTTCCGACGACTGGTTAATTCCCATCGACCACAGAGACAAAACGCGCTGCGACTGTTCCCAGTAGTTTGCCGCCGTTTCTAACTCGCCCACAGTAATGCCGCAGCGCGAGGCTACAAAATCCGGCGTGTAGCTGCTAATAACCTCAGCAAAAGCTGAAAAATTCGCCGTGCATTCTTCAATAAACTCAGAATCTATTGCTTGCCTGCGTAACAGCAAATATGCAATTCCGTTAAGCAAATCTATATCCGTACCCGGTTTAATTGCTAAGTGCAAATCCGCCGCTTCCGCAGTCGGAGTCCGCCTTGGATCTACCACAATCATTTTGACATGGGGATGCTTTTTGTGGTATTTTGCTAATCGATTGAATACGATGGGATGGCATTCCGCTGTATTGCTACCAATAATAAAAGCGCAATCTGTTAATTCTAAATCGTCGTAACAGCAAGGCGGCCCATCCGAGCCAAAGCTTTGAACGTATCCAGAGACTGCTGAAGACATACACAAGCGAGAATTAGCATCAAAATTATTAGTACCCAGACAACCTTTCAGTAGTTTCTGGGCAATATAATAATCTTCTGTTGCGAATTGACCCGAACCATAAACGCACAAAGCATCGGGGCCACTGGTGCTGCGAATTGTTTGGATGCGGTTAACAATTGCATCGAGAGCTTCGTCCCAGCTAGCGCGGCGGAACGGTTCGTCGAGAGTATCTCGCATCATCGGATACAGTAGCCGATCGCTCCGAATGGACTCTGCTACGGTTGCTCCCTTAATACAAACCATGCCCTGACTCGATGGGTGATTGCGATCGCCCCGCACTTTCCAACTTTGTTTTTTGTCGGGAACAACTTCTAGACCGCAACCTACACCGCAGTATGGGCAAAGAGTTTTTATAGTTTCCATCTGGTGATTTTAGATGCTAATTTTTGAAAGCTAATGGGTAATTGGTAATTCGTCATTATAGTCGGAACAGAGGGCTCCTGCAAATAATGTTTTAATCATTACTAACTTACCGCAAAAATGCTTCACAGCAACGGACAATACCCTGAATTAAAATTAACCGCTATCTTACTAAAACTCGCGAGCCATCGGGTTTGTAGTCAGTGGATATTCGCTCCTAAATACCTCTCAAACAGAGGTACTCTTGCCCTAAATCTTGTCACCCCACCTAGGGGGAGCTAGGAGAATTTTTTGCATGACTCAAACAGCGCGCCTGTACTACTTTTGGCCTGGTAGTTGATAGCAATCTGAGATTTAGTGCGGGAGTATTATGTCGCCTACTTCTCTGTTTTAACTTCTAATACGCCGCCGTTGCTGGGGCTAAAAGTTACTTGGAATTCAGCAGTTTTTTCAGCAGCGCCTGCTGTGGCACCGGCAGGAGTTTGCAAAACCGGCAGAGGAGTTTCTTTGACGAAATCTTTAGCTGCTTTATTTGTGGGATCGAACTGTAGGATATCGCCGTTTTGTTTTACTTTGACCCGATAAGTCAAGCTTTCGGTAAATGTCGGAGTTGTTCTCCATTGTTGGTCGATTTGTGCATACAACTTCTGTCCGATCGCATCGAGTTCGGCTTGGTCAGAAATCTGTGATGTGGCAGCAGCAGCAATGGGTGCAGGACTTGCAGCAGCAATGGGTGCAGGACTAGGATTCGGTGCGATCGAACTTGCTGCGATTGGCGGGCTGGGGGGAGAACTCACAATCGCCCCGGCAGTCGGCGCCGGAGGTGCAGTTTCTGCTAGTTTCGCTTGCTTTAGCTGGCTGGAAACAACCGACATATTGACCGCAGCTAAAGTAAACATTGCGACGAACCACGAGGCTGCCAGGATGCCACGTTTGATCGACGAGGCTTCTGGGGGTTCGGCAGCGTGAGACACAAAAGGTGCAGGTGCAAGAGGCCTATCAGCAACCGCAGGCTTTTTGCTAGCAGGTAATGGCATCGGTAGCGCGACGGCTTCTGTCTCCGAGTCCGTTTCTTCACCTTCTTCGTGGTGGGCGTAGCGAGAAAACAGGAACTCCAAAGCAAAGTTACGCAGTTCGTAGTATTTCGGGTCTTCCATAATCCGCGCCCGGTTGCGGGGACGGCTGAACGGAATGTGCATATCTTCGCCGATGGAAGCTGCTGGCCCGTTGGTCATCATCACGATGCGATCGGCCAAAAACAAAGCCTCATCAATATCGTGAGTAATCATAATGACGGTAATTTTTTCCTGCCGCCAAATTTTCAGCAATTCTTCCTGCAACTCTTCCCTGGTAATCGGGTCCAGAGCTCCGAAAGGTTCGTCCAAAATCAACAGTTTGGGACGAGTTGCCAGGGCTCTGGCGATCGCCACCCGCTGTTTCATCCCCCCGGACAATTGGCCCGGTCTTTTGTGACAAGCTTCGGTCAGCCCCACTAATTCCAAGTGTTCCTTGACGATCGTATTGTGTTCGTCTGCGGACTTTTCCGGGTAAACATTTTCAACGCCGAGGTGAATATTTTCTGTAGCAGTCAGCCATGGTAGTAGCGAGTAGTTTTGAAACACCACCATGCGATCGGGGCCTGGTTCAGTAATCTGCGAACCTTCCAGGGCTACTTCTCCGTTTGTCGGCCCGTTGAATCCCGCGATCATATTCAGCAAAGTTGATTTGCCGCAGCCAGAGTGACCAATCAAACAAATAAATTCGCCTTCATTAATAGTCAGGTTTACACCGTCGAGAACCACGTAAGGGCCTTTAGGAGTTTCGTAGACTTTCGATACGTCTTTAATAGTCAGAAAGTCTTGCTTGGGCGTCTCTATTTTCGTTTTTTGGGGGGTTTTGATAGTTTGCATATTTTCAGGATTTGGATTTTGGGTTGATGAATTAGACATGACAAATTTCGATTGAGAATTTGAAATTAGGGAGTTAGGAAGCGGAAAATGTGGAGTCTTGTTTCCTGATTTCTGGCTCCTCATTCCCTCTTCCTATTTGCTGGTTATGCTGCTGGCAGTTTGATGGAACACTGACTGCCTATTTGTTCAATTAAGATTTCTTCAATGCGGACGGCGCGTTTGATTTTGACATTGTGAAGATAGTCGATCGGGTCGTCGAGATTAAACACAGTGCCGTCAAATAGCTCGATCGTCCGGCGATCTCTAGCGATATCCGGCAAACCCAATTCCCGTACTGCTTGACCGAAAACATCGGGCCGCAAAACTCGATCGACCACTTCCACCCAGTTTTTCGGGAACGGGATCAGTCCCCACCGAGCCATCTGCGCCATCACCCACACCATTTCTAGGCGGTCTGGAAAATTGGTTTTGTCAACAGAGAACTGGTTGAAATTGTAGAGCATTTCTGGTTCTGCCTCCGTACCGGAGTTGTACGGATCGATGAACCCTGGACGGATGTCTTTGGGATCGGCGCCGATGTATTGTTCTTGGCTAATCAATCCTAGGACTTCTTCGCGGTTGCGGCGATCGTCGCAGTATTCGCAGGCTTCCAAAAGCGCTTTGACGAGGGCGAGGTGGGTTTGAGGATATTTCTGAGCCCAATCTTCGCTAACACCGAGAACTTTTTCGATGTGTCCGGGCAGAATATCCAGGGAACGGGCCATAACAAAACCCGTACCACTGTTGACTGCGTGCGAGTTCCAGGGGTCGCCTGAACAGTAGCCGTCAATGTTGCCTGCTTTTAAATTTGATACCATCTGCGGGGGCGGAATCACGGTCAAGCCCACGTCGAGGTCGGGGTCGATGCCGCCGGCGGCCAGCCAGTAACGGAACAGCAGATTGTGCATGGAGGCCGAGTGTACCATGCCCAAGGTGTGAACTTTATCGGGAGTCTTGGCGATCGCAGCTTTGAAATCCTCTAATGTCCGAATGCCTTGTCTGTAAAGGTCTTTGTTGAAAACAATCGAATTGCCGTTGCGAGAGAGCGTCATGGCGCTACAGACGGGTACAGGGGCTTCACCGTCGAGGCCCAACAGCATCCCGATCGGCATTCCTGCGACCATTTGCGCCGCGTCCAGCCGTCCTTCGGCGACTCCTTTGGCGATCGCTTTCCAGCCCGGTTCGCGACTGAGAGTAACTTCTTCCAAGCCGTGGGCTTTGAAAAATCCTTTTTCTTTAGCTACTACTAAGGGGGCGCAGTCGGTGAGGGGAATAAAGCCGATGTCCAGGTTGATTTTTTCCAAACCGTTGCGGGCGATGACAGCGGGTTGTTGTTTGGCCCGGCGCTGTTTAACCCGCTTTTGCTGGTTGAGGAAGTAAACCATTTCGTTACGCAGCGCGTAGTAACTCGGATGGTTGACAACTTCCATGCGCTTGCGGGGGCGGGGAATGTTCACTTCGAGGATTTGCCCGATTTGGGCTTCCGGGCCGTTGGTGAGCATCACAATGCGATCGCTCAGTAATAAAGCCTCATCCACATCGTGAGTTACCATCACGCTGGTGACTTTGCTTTCCTCGCAAATTTTCATCAACTGGTCTTGCAAACCGCCGCGAGTTAAGGCATCAAGGGCGCCGAAGGGTTCGTCTAGCAGCAGCAATTTCGGGCGAATCGCCAGGGCGCGGGCGATCGCAACTCTTTGTTTCATCCCCCCAGAAATTTCGCCTGGGCGTTTGTCGGCCGCGTGTCCGAGTCCGACCAATTTAATGTGGTGTTCGATCACCAACTCCCGATCTTCTTGAGAGTTACCGCTGTAAATTTCATTTACTGCTAGGGCAATATTTTCGCGCACCGTCAGCCAAGGTAGTAGCGAGTAATTTTGAAACACCACCATTCTGTCCGGGCCTGGATCGCGGACTTCCCGTCCTTCTAAAGTAATCCCGCCCTGACTTGCTTTGTCGAGGCCGGCGATGATATTTAGCAGCGTAGATTTGCCGCACCCAGAGTGCCCAATTAAGGTGATGAATTCTCCTTTTTTAATTTTCAGTTCGATATTTTTAAGAGCAATGTATTGCTCTCCGTTGGGCAAGTTAAATACGCGGTCAACGTGGTCTACTTCAACAAATACTGACATGGTAATTTTAGGTTAGTTTGTAATTTGTATGATGCTGATTATTAATTGGGCATTGGGCCTTGGGCCTTGGGCATTAATTTACAACTCATTTCTACCAGTTTGTAGTTGGCAACCATTCCCCATTCCCCATTCGCCATGCCCGATGCCCGATGCCCGATGCCCGATGCCCAAATTCTATTTCTGTTCTTCAGGAACAACTTTGGAAGCAATGAAACCAACGATTCTGTCTAAAATCAAACCGACTATTCCTACATAAAGCACTGCTATAATCACTGCACTTAGTCGAGAACTGTTGTAAGCGTCCCAGATGAAGAAGCCGATGCCGACGCCGCCGACTAACATTTCCGCAGCTACGATCGCCAGCCAAGACAAACCGATGCCAATTCTCAAGCCAGTGAAGATGTAAGGAACAGAAGAGGGAAGCAGGATTTTCCAGAAGTATTTTTGGTTGGGGAGGCGCAAGACGCGGGCGACGTTTCTGTAGTCTTGGGGTATTTGTTGAACGCCTACTGTGGTGTTAATTAGAATCGGCCAAATTGCTGTAATTAAGATTACGAAGAGTGCAGAAACTTCGTTAGCTTTCACCCCCATGCCTTCAAAGGGATTGAACTGTTGAAATACGGCCAGGGCGATCGGCAGCCAAGCCAGGGGCGGGATAGTTCTAAATACTTGAAACAGCGGATCTAAAGCATCGAACATTAGGGAGTTTGTCCCGATCAGGATTCCTAAACTGATGCCGAGAACTGTTGCCAAAGTAAAGCCGATCGCCACCCGCTGCAAGCTAGCCAAAATTTGCCAGAACAAGCCTTTGTCTGTACCGCCGTTGTCGAAGAAAGGATTGATAATCAGATTCCAGCTTTCTTGGACTGTTTTGATTGGCCCCGGCAAGCTGGACTCTGGACTGTTGCAGAGGATTTGCCAGATTATGAGCAGAACTGCAATTGCTACCAGCGGGCGGATGATTTTCCGGCGGTTTTTCTGAACCTGATCCAGAACGAAATTTACTGGATTTTTGCTTTTAGTAACAGCGAGGTTTGTTGCCATTTTTCTTTTTCCAAGATTGTGAATAATCGATTATTTGTAGATACTTTGAAGTGTTCACCGTGTCTGGGGTGGGTTGAGTTAGGAAACCCAACTCCACTCAATTAAAAAATCGGTCAACTATCAAAAGTGAACAGTCAACTGTCAACTGTGCACTAATTATGCTTTTTTGATTGCCAAACTCTTCAGATATTCTTCTGGTTTTTCGGCGTCAAACTTCACGCCGTCAAAGAATGTTTCTACACCGCGAGAACTGCTAGTAGGAATTTGGGCTGCGGGGACGCCAAGTGTTGTCGCTGCTGCTTTCCAAATATCTTCGCGGTTAACTTTATCAACCGTTGCTTTGATATCGGTAGTTGCCGGGATATAACCCCAGCGAATATTTTCAGCTAAGAACCAAGCATCGTGACTCTTGTAGGGATAAGAAGCATTATCTGCCCAAAATTTCATTGCCACAGGGCTGGCGGCTTCAACGCGACCGGTACCGTAGTCAATTTGGCCCTTAGAGCGACTGATAATATCTGCTACTGGCACTTTTAACCACCTATCTTGAGAAATGATTTGGCACATTTCATCGTGATTTTCTGGCTTGTCGCACCACTGCTGGGCTTCCAGTACGGCCATGGTAAGTGCTTTTGCAGCTTTGGGATTTTTGTCAACCCAATCTCCTCTTAAACCTAAAGCTTTTTCAGGATGATCTTTCCACATTTCTCCAGTTATTAAGGCGGTGTATCCTACCTTTTGAGTAACTAGCTGAGCATTCCAAGGTTCGCCTACGCAAAAGGCTTCCATGCTGCCAGATTTCATGTTCGCTACCATTTGGGGCGGCGGTATGGGAATCACGGAAACATCTGTATCTGGATTAATACCGCCTGCTGCTAGCCAGTAGCGTATCCACAAATCGTGGGTGCCGCCGGGAAACGTCATAGCAATAGGAACGTTTTGATTGGCAAAAGCTGCTTTCAGCGGTGCGCTGTCTGTACCTACTTTTAAATCTAGGTATTTTTTGCTGAGCGAAATTGCCTGACCGTTAGTATTTAACCGGGCGAGAATGTACATCGGCACTGGCTGATTGCCTTTGGTAATAGTGCCTAATGTCATTTGGTAAGGCATGGGGGATAAGATGTGGGCCCCGTCAATGCCGCCTTTTTCGGAACCGAGTTCTAAGTTGTCGCGAGTAACTGGCCAAGATGCTTGTTTGGTAACTTGTACGTCTTTCATGCCGTACTTGGCAAATAACCCTTTTTCTTGGGCGATGATTAAGGGTGCTGCGTCGGTGAGGGCGATGAATCCGAGTTTGGCTGCGGTAACTTCTGGGGCGTCGGCGGGATTGATGTTGACTGCTGGGGCGGCGGTGGGCGAAGCGCCGCCGGGAGTTGCGTTAGATGTGGTGGGACTGGAACTGCAACCGTGGGCTAGGAGGGTGCCGGCTGCTGTTGCTCCAGCGGTGATGATGAATTTTCTTCTAGAAAGGTTGCTCATTTGTCTTGAATTGTTGTTGTACTTGGAGATGGTGGAAATGTGAGATGTGAGATTGATTCGCGACCTTCGCATCGCATCTGACATTATTTAGATTAGGCGTCGATCGACACTTTGCCGATCGCCCGCGCGCTGCAAGTTAAAATGAACCCTGGTTCTAAGTCAGCAGCCGCGTCTGGTTTGCTGTCGTAGACTGTTTGGCCTTCTAGGAGTTTTTGCTTGCAAGTGCCACAGCTTCCTGACCGGCAATTGCTGTCAAGTTCGACCCCGGCCCGTTCGGCAACATCGAGAATGTACTCATCTTCGCTGCAAGCAACTTCTTTGCCCGATCGAGCGAAAATGACAGTAGATGTCTGAGGTTTGACTGCCGGGACTGCCGTTTCGCCCTCTTCAACCGTCAATTGCAGTTGCCGGTTCAGCACAGCTACATCCCCTGTAATCTCTTTAGGAACTGCCCCAAACTGCTCGACTAACAGTTGATGCAGCAGCGGTTTGAGGTCTTCGCAAGGGATGCCTTTTTGGACGCAAGCACCCAAATGAGCGTCTTTCCCAACTGTGCCTCCCATGTAAATGTCTACACCTTCGAGGGTTTTGCCGTTCTTGCGAACTTTTGTTCCCATCAAACCAATGTCTGCTACCTGGGGTTGACCGCAGGAATTGGGGCAACCCGTCCAGTGAATTCTGACCGGTTTGGGTACTGACAGTTCGGCTTCGAGTTCCTCAATCATTGCCACGGATCGGCTTTTGGTTTCGATGAGGGCGAAGTTGCAAAACTTGGCGCCGGTGCAGGAAACCAAGGCTCGTGTCAGCGGTGCGGGCTCGATGGAAAAACGCTGCAACAGCGGTTCTTTGACCAGCGATTCTATCCGCGAGTCGGGAACGTTGGGAATAATCACGTTTTCTTCCACAGTGAGCCTGAGTTCGCCGCTACCGTAAACCTCGGCAATTCTGGCCAAATCGAACAAATCCGATGCCTGTAGGCGTCCAACTGGAACGTGCAGCCCTACATAGTTGAGCCCTGATTGTTTTTGGGCGTAGATGCCGATGTGGTCGCGTTTGTCCCAGGTGATTTCATCTTTGGGCGCGGCGGCGGGCAAAGTGCGCCCTAATTCTTGTTCGACTTCGGCTCGGAATTTTTCGATTCCGAGTTCGTCAATCAGCCACATCAGCCGCGATTTTTGGCGGTTTGCTCTTGGGCCTTGATCGCGAAACACAGTTAAAATTGCTTTGCACAAATCTACAACGTCGCTGGGACTTGCCCATGCGTTGAGAGGAATTGCAGCGTCGCAGCGTTTGGCGGAGAAGAAACCGCCGACTAATACGTTAAAGCCGATGTTGCCGTCTTTGTAAGCGGGTACGAAGGCGATGTCGTTGATTTCTGCGTGGACTGAGTTGTCGCGGCAGCCTGCGATCGCAATATTAAACTTTCTCGGCAAATTTGAAAACGCGGGGTTGCCTTCGCCGTTGTTCGTAATCATGTCTTGGACTTGGTTCGCCAGTTCCCGCGTATCTATCAGTTCGTCGGCGTCCAGCCCCGCGACTGGGGAACCCGTGATGTTACGCACGTTGTCCATGCCAGACTGGATGCTGGTCATGCCCGCTTCTTTGAGGCGGCGGAAGATGTCGGGTACGTCTTCGATGCGAATTCCGCGCAATTGCAGGTTTTGTCTGGTGGTGATGTCGGCGCTGCCGTCGTCGCCGTAGCGTTGGACGATTTCTGCTAGCGTTCTGGTTTGATTGCTAGTAATGATGCCGTTGGGCAAGCGCAGCCGCATCATGAATTTGCCGGGGGTTACTGGCCGAAAGAAGATGCCGAGCCATTTGAGGCGGTGCTCGCGATCGATTTCGTCCATTGCTTCCCAGCCGATTGCGGCGAAGTGGTCGAGTTCGCCTTTTAATGCTAAGCCATCTTTTTCGGCTTTGAGTTTTTCAAACTTGTTCAGGCTCGCTTGGGCTTTGGGTTCTACTGTTTGGGTCATCGGTTTACCCTCGCTGCTGGCTTGTGTGGGGAGGTATTGACTTGGAGCATAAAGTGTGTGTTTCCTGCTAACCTTAGTGACTGTATGGATTTAAAACTGTATATTTAGTTACTAGATGGAATTTCTTTTAAGCATGGTTGGTCTTCTGTAAACTTGAGCTTGACTGGGTGCTAGCTCGAACGTCGCCAAACTATTTATGGTTATAGTTGCTACCGATGATTCGGTCGATCGCTCTGTTTCGATGCACCTTTGTTATGAGCTAATGTAAAGCCCCCGATTGTAAATATTCGTATCTATTTTTACAAAATATTGAGTTTTATGAATATTTCGCATAATGCCGATGCGTTTTATACATGGGAAATGGGTAAAGAGACCCCCAAAACCGAAAAATCTCTCTAAATCTTTAGATTTAGGAGGGGAAAGGGGGAAATTGGAATATCTAAAATTAATTTTGTGATTGCGATCGCAGACTTAAAACGAGATCGTCACAACATTAGAGCGGTCGCTGTCACACACTTTGCCTCAAAACATCACATTGTGTGCTATGCCAGCGTCACTATTAATTTTCCCAGAACGAGAGATGATATAAGCATCGAATTTAAGGAACGTCTCATGCTTTTAGTTCAACTTATCCCCGGCGCTATTTCCGAAATGCTTGCCTCTGTTACGGAGACGGGTTGTTTGACTTTAGCCGATCGCTACGGCTTGATGGCCGCTGTTTTGGACGACTCTCTCGACGATGAATACAGACATTCGATCAACCGCCTGCTGCGTTCTGTGATCAAGGGAAGAGTCAAGATAGTCAACGAACTGTCGGCGATATATTAACAGGATTTAAAAATTTGATTGATTCATGCAGCGCCTAAGAGTACAGAAACCACCGGCAGAGTTAGAAGGAACCCACGATGCCTGCAGCGGATGTAGGGCCGGAAGTTGATTGGGTGTTCTAAAAACGTGCGATCGTTCTTGCCGTATGATTTTTTTTGACTATCCAATTCTCGCTTTGGGCGGCACTTACAGAAAAAGTGCTGATTCATGAGAGGCTGTTGGGTTGAACGCTGATGGTAAAATTAGTAAAATTGCTGTGCGCGATCGGCATTTGAAGAGTTTGAGGAATGAAGTCATCCCAACCAAGGTAATTATAATTATTAGACATCTCCAGCAAAGCCTGTCTTGAACAGGCAGGATGCCTGTTCCACAATAATTATTGGAGAGGTATATTGAACAGGGCTGGCGATGAAAGACAATTTATGAAAATTATTAATCAAACAATCGAATTATTAATAGAATCCGGTCTCGGCATCTACAAAATCACGCCCCATATAGCAATCCTTGCAGGAGTCATAAATTTTTTACCCCACCCCAGCCCTCCCCGAACCCAAGGGGAGGGAGTAAGAAATTCACAAATGATTTAGGATGGCTATAGCCCGCCCTCAACATACAATTTAAATGCACAACAGCTTACCAAACAAGCTGCCGTTTGCGTTAGCTGTATTGAAATTTTGACCGGAAAAATTGAAGAATAAATCGCCGTAGTTGATGTTGCCTCTTTGAGCTAGTGAGTCGGCATATCCGGCTAAACTTAGATTAGAATTGATGGCGATGAAAGCTGTATCTGATGTTTCTTTGATGGCGATGCCGTAAAATTCAAATTCCCCGCCGCCGATTTGAGCCCCTGTCACGCCGTCGTTCAAGGAATCGATCGCGTAATTCCAGCCGTTAGATAGCGTTGCTGCTGTAGCTTTTTGTTGCTGTATTGCGAAAAGGAGACAGAAACTAGCCACTGAGTAAGTCTAGTGGAGGCTGTTTTTAGCCATGGATTTCATAAAACCCTCCCTGGGAATCATTGTTAAATTGTCAAGTCTGCTCGCTCGACTGTTTTTAATTTTTAGTAAATCATACAGCAGATTCGGTGGTTGATGAAGTACAGTAGCCGCTATATTTATATTGTGTGATTTTAATATGTAGGGTGCGGATCTGCAACCTTTTAAATAGAACTTGCAGATTGACGGGTGGCGACGCACCGATGCTTACTACAGGATTGTGTGTACTGGGAGCATCTCATATTTGTAAAAACACTTCTTCTGGCTCCTTCCTTCTTCCTCTTCCCTCTTCCCTCCTGCCTCAAAACTCCAATTTCTAGCGTGGCTGCTTTCATTGAGATGCTCCCCAGCAAGAGGGCCTCAAAACTCCAATTTTTAGCGTGGCTGCTTTCATTGAGATGCTCCCTGATGCGTAGGCCAGAAACCGGGTTTTTGTTGAGAAGACGCATTACAGTGTAGAAACCCCAAAAAACTCGGTTTCTTTGATTGTGACGCGCGGGCTAATCCCCAACCAGCGAAAAATCCTGTCACAATAAAATCAAGACTACCGAGAGACCAAGTGGGTATCGAACTCAAGCTACCGTCAGGACACTAAATCATTTAAAATTAAAGTTGGGGCGATGATCACCCCAATCATTCCCAAAACCTAGGTGTTGCCATGCGTAAAATTGTACTATTCATTGCATCTAGTCTGGACGGTTATATCGCCCGATCGAATGGCGATATTGATTGGCTGTTTACAGATCAAAATTACGGTTATAGTAAATTTTTAGATAGCATCGATACGGTTCTCATGGGTCGGAAAACTTACGAACAAGTTCTAACTTTTGGCGAGTACCCGTACCAGGAAAAAAAGAGTTATGTTTTTACGAATAATCTAGATTTTCAAGCTACTTCGGATGTCGAAGTGGTAACAAATTTAGAGAGTTTTGTCAATGATTTGCGCTTGCTTGACGGCAAGAATATTTGGTTGGTGGGAGGTTCTCTGCTGATTCGCGATTTCCTGAATCAAAATTTTGTTGACGAGCTAATTCTCTCGGTGCACCCGATTATTTTGGGCGAGGGAATTCCTTTATTTGTTAATCCGATAAATACTACAGCTTTGCAGTTAACTGGATGTCAGACATACAGTTCTGGCATGGTTCAGCTATCTTATGATGTCGCGACTTGAGGGCGATCGCAGCAGTTTGTGGGCTTTGGCTGCTATAAGATAGATATAGAAGCTGTATGAGGGAGAAATGGCTGCTAGAGATTTATTTCACGATGCTGTAAAAAAAGCGCTTCAGAAGGAGGAGTGGGAAATCACCGCAGATCCGCTGATCGTCAAAATTCAGGGTGTTAAGTTTGAGATTGATTTAGCCGCAGAGAAGATTTTGGCGGCGGAAAAATTAGGGCAAAAAATTGCTGTTGAAATTAAAAGCTTTCTCAACAACTCTGCAATTACTGACTTTCATCTCGCCTTGGGTCAATTTTTGAATTATCGGCTTGCCTTACAAATCAAAGAACCGGACAGAACTCTGTATCTAGCAGTACCATTTGATACTTTTGACTCGTTTTTTCAAGAGCCATTTATACAAGAAGCGGTCAATGTGTATCAACTTAAACTCGTCGTTTACGATCCGCAAAAGGAGGTAATTGTGGAATGGAAAGAGTAGAGCATTACCGCCAGTGTATCCGAAAATTGCTAACTCAACAAGCAACGCTAGAAAAGCCTAATCCAGACGTTGAATGCCAGCTTGTTTTTGATTGGGAACATGACCACTATCAGTTACTAGATGTTGGCTGGGAAGGACTAAAGCGGATATACAACTGTTTCATTCATTTGGATATTAAGGATAGCAAAATTTGGATTCAGCGCAATATGACAGAAGTGGATATTGCACGGGAATTTGTCGAGATGGGAGTGTCTGAGGATGATATTGTGTTGGGGTTGCATCCGCCTTACAAGCGTCCGCATACTGGGCTCGGAGTAGCGTAAAGGAAAAGGCGATCGCAGATGATGAAATGTGTTTGCTACTTTTTGTTATTAATATCTTTTTTCGGGGCCGCCCTTCCTGCTGACGCCTCTGTTTGCCGCAATTATCAAGGAAGCGAGATTTGCATTGTCGATATCAAACGCAGTGCAAAAAATTATTGGGAATACAGGGTAATTCTGAGTGTTGATGGAGTGAAACAGCCTCTGGAAGTCTACAATTGCCGCGATCGCACTACAGTTAAGAAAGATGGAACTGTTTTGGCGTTTGGACAAAACAACCCTGGTGAAATCGTCTGCAGTTTTTTTAAGAAATAGCATATTTGTGACGGGCTAGAAGCCCATCCCACTCATTGTTTGATTGATTTAACTGGTTCCAAGGCAGAGCCTTGGAACCCATATAAGCGAGGCTCTGCCTCGGCTGGGAAGATGGAGGCAGAGCCTCCGGATCTGCGTTACCAGGCAGGAGCCTGGTAACGAGTAGATAGTGAAGCAATCACGGAGTCTGCGATTGCTTCGCGTATTGTAAAACTTCATTGAGTTTATAAGCAATTATAAACAATAATGGTATTCTATTTTTGTGAGTGTTGAACAAGGAATACGCATAGCCCAAAAAACGCAAGTATCAAATGCAACTAACACAGAGGCACATCATTAAATCAACGTCACACCGTTTCGCCCAAATAGACGAACTAGCTTTCAAGTCCAAAAACCTCTACAATGCCGCCAATTACGTCATTCGTCAGAGCTTTATTTATGGATGGGGTTATGTCAGTTATAACGAAATGAACCGATTGATGAAGTCTCACGAAGCATATAAGGCTTTGCCTGCTAAAGTAAGTCAGCAAATCTTGATGGTGCTAGACAAGAATTGGAAATCGTTTTTTGAAGCCGTTAAAGCTTACAAAGCTGACTCTTCAAAATTCACGGGTAGCCCAAAATTGCCAAAGTACAAAGATAAGACTAAAGGGCGAAACCTTCTCGTCTACACGATTCAAGCAATTAGCAGCAAACAGTTGAAGAAAGGAATCATTAAACTTTCCGGCACTGAACTTTCAATTAAAACCCAACTCAATCCCAACCAGATTTGTCAAGTTCGACTGGTTCCGAAATGTGATTCCTATGTAATTGAGGTGATTTATGATGAAGCGGAGTCCACAATCAGCAATGCCAACTCTGTAGCTAGTATTGATTTAGGACTGGATAATTTAGTGGCGTTAACTTCAAATCAACCGGGATTTATCCCTTTGTTGATTAACGGGCGACCATTAAAATCGATTAACCAGTTCTACAACAAACGCAAATCCCGATTACAATCCCAGTTAAAAGGGAATCGTCAAACCTCACCCAGGATTCAGCGATTAACTCGCTGTCGTAATCAGAAAGTTGATAATTACTTGCATCATGCTAGTCGTGTGATGGTTGACCATTTGGTAGTGAACCAAATTGGAACGCTGGTAATCGGCAAAAATGCACAGTGGAAAACCGATATCAATCTAGGTAAACAAACCAACCAAAATTTTGTCAGTATTCCTCACTCTCGATTAATTGAAATGTTGGAGTACAAAGCTCGGTTGGCGGGAATCACAGTAATTGTGCAGGAAGAATCCTACACATCCCGATCCAGTTTTTTAGGTTTAGATCCAATTCCTGTTTATGGAAAAACCGAAAAAGAGCCTGTGTTCACGGGTAAACGGATCAAGCGAGGTTTGTACAAAACATCGACGGGTCAGTTAATCAATTCTGACGTGAATGCAGCGTATAACATTCTCAGAAAAGCAATCCCAAATGCGTTTAGCAATGGGATAGGGAGCTGCGTAGTTCAGCCGAGGCGGGTCGATCCGCTGAAAGTAAAAGTGAAGGGGGAGGGACTTGAAGCCTCCCATGCCTATAAATGACTATACTTTTACCAGCTATAGCTCGCAATGACAGTTACAGCGGTGTGCGGTGTACATCATACGGTTAGAATTTGCCGTCTACTGCTGAAACGCAACGTTCGCAAATTAGCGGATGTTCGATCGACTCTCCGACGTGAGTCGAGTAATTCCAGCAACGATCGCACTTTTGGCCGTCTGCTTTCACTACACCAATCGCCAACTCTGGAGACTGATAACTGTACGGCAATTCCTGGATGGCTGCATTCGATTCTACCAGTTCCACTTCCGAAGTAATGAACAAATAGCGCAATTCATCTACACCCTTGCCGGTCATTGTAGAATGGTGCCCTGCAGCTATTTCAGCAGGAATTTCTGGTTTGGGTTCGATCGCAACTAATTCTGCTTCCGGGATTTGGGGTGTTTCTACAAACACTTTTTCGGCTGGGGCTGTTTGTGCGATCGCCCCTGTTTCTACAAGCACAAGCGCTGTATCTAATGCCGGTGCCAGGACGATCGCCTGTGTTTCTGCAAGTACAAGCGCCGTACTCCGGCCCACCACATCTGCTGTCAGGAAATCAATTTGTTGTGCAATTTCTTGACGGTTGGCGGCAAACAGCAAGTGACGGAAAGCAAACCAGATTGTAAATAAGATGCCGATGACTTCAAAGAAGCCTCCCAAAAGCGGAATCTGATTCATCGTATCCAAAATCGCCAGCGTTACTCGGCCCGTTATCAACACAGAAGCTAAGAGTCCAAGTGTTACCAGCGCTTGTTGGTATTCTGTAAAAAAGTTGCCTGCGTATTCAGGCAAATTAGCCACAAACTCGGCGGCTTGATCTAAGATTTGCCCAGAATCTGAAGCCGACAGTTCAGGGACAGAATACTCTACTATCTGAGAAGGTCGATCGCTCTTTTGTGCGATCGTTTTCGGCTCAACATAAATTTTGTTTTCTGTCAAGACTTTGGCAACTTTTGCCGCTTGTTCTTCCTGTCGATCTTGTGCTGCTTTTGCTTTCTCCTGGGCCGCTAACTCGATGACTGAATTTTGCGATCGCACATAATCCACCAATTCTTCACTGCTGGGATTCAAAGCTTGCAATTGCTCTCTTTTCTCAACATCGGGAACGTACAATAAAACCTTAGCTTCCAAAGAAGAACCGATCGCCTTTTCAATCCTCGCTTTTTCCAAAACCTTGTTAACTTCGCCCCGCACTTGTCGCAAATACTGCCAGCGAGTAGCCAATTCTGGATTATGCCATGAAGCATCAATTTGCACCCAGCCTGCTTCAAACACGGACTTGTAAGGAGTCGGATAGGGAAGGTACTGCCAAATATCCTCAGCCATGTGACACAAAACAGGTGCGATCGCCCTTGCCAAATTCTCCACAGCAATTGCAATCACCGTCTGACAACTGCGGCGGCGAAGGGTATCTGTCGCGCTGATGTAAAGTCTATCTTTGGCAATATCCAAGTAAAAATTCGATAAATCCACCGTGCAAAAATTCTGCACAGTTTGGAAGAATCGGGAAAATTGGAAGCTTTCAAAAGCATCTTGAACTTCCGCAAAAACTTCGCCCATTCTGTGCAGCATATAGCGATCCAGTTCCGGCAATTCTTCGTAAGCAACGGCATCTTTTGCCGGATCGAAGTCGTGCAAATTGCCCAGCAAAAACTTAGCTGTATTGCGGATTTTGCGGTAAACATCCGACTGCTGTTTGAGAATGTTTTTGCCCAAAGGCACATCAGCCGAGTAGTCTACCGAAGACACCCACAACCGCAAAACATCGGCTCCATATTCCTTAATTACTGACGCTGGATCGACGACATTGCCTTCAGATTTGCTCATTTTCCGGCCTTTTTCATCGAGCACAAAACCGTGAGTCAAAACAGTTTTGTAAGGAGCAATGCCGTTAGTTGCTACACTGGTAAGTAAGCTGGATTGAAACCAGCCACGGTGTTGGTCTGAACCTTCCAAATAGATATCAGCCGGATAGTTTAATTCCGATCGCCCTTTGGCAACTGCGGCCCAGGAAGAACCGGAGTCAAACCACACATCCATCGTGTCGGTTCCCTTGCGGTAAGTGCGGCCGTTATTGCGGTAAGATTCCGGCAGCAATTCATCGATCGACAATTCCCACCAAGCATCGGAACCGCGTTCGGCAAAAAGGGCTTGCACATGGGCGATCGTTTCTTCATTTAACAGCGGTTCGTTGGTTTCTTCGTCGTAGAATACGGGAATGGGAACGCCCCAAGTCCGCTGACGAGAAATACACCAATCCGATCGATCGCCCACCATTGCAGTAATCCGATTTTCCCCTTGGGCGGGAATCCAATTCACACCGGCGATCGCTTTTAAGGCTTCATCTCGGAACCCTTCAACGGAGGCAAACCACTGTTCCGTCGCCCGAAAAATGGTCGGCTTTTTCGTGCGCCAATCGTAAGGATAAGAGTGAGCGTAACTTTCCTCTTTAATCAAACAATTTGCGTCAGCAAGGGCATCAATGACTGCGGCATTGCCGTTTCCGAGGACATTTAAACCTACAAACTGTCCGGCTTCTGCGGTGAAATTTCCGTTCTCATCTACGGGTGTTAAAACAGGTAAACCACAGCGTTTTCCGACGATAAAGTCTTCTTGTCCGTGCCCCGGTGCGGTGTGCACTAATCCCGTCCCAGAATCAGCGGTAATGTAGTCACCGCCGGCAACTATTGGACTTTCGCGATCGAACAACGGGTGTTTGTAGCTGCAACCTTCTAATTCTTTGCCTTTGAAGGTGGCAAGTATTTTTAATTCAGTGTTAAAAGTTGCCGACAGCCGATCGACCGCATCGACAGCTACTAACATAAATTGTTGTGCGATGTGGGAATTTGCCGGCGGTTCCACCACCGCATAAGTCAATTCGGGATTAACTGCGATCGCCAAGTTTGCCGGAATTGTCCAGGGAGTAGTCGTCCAAATCGCCGCCCAGAGGCTCGGCATATAGCGCTTGACCTTCGATTGCAACGATTTTGACAATTTTTTCACATGGAAGCCGACGTAGATGCTGCGCGACGTGTGACCTTCGGGATATTCCAATTCGGCTTCGGCGAGGGCTGTTTTCGAGCTCGGACTCCAGTGAACCGGTTTGAAGCCCCGGTAGATGTAGCCTTTGAGCACCATTTGACCGAAAACGCCAATTTGAGCCGCTTCGTATTCGGGCTTCAGAGTTAAATACGGGTGTTCCCAGTCGCCCCAAACGCCGTAGCGCTGGAAGGATTCGCGCTGCTGTTCCATTGTTTGCTGCGCGAAGGCGGCGGCTTTGCGGCGGAGTTCGATCGGCGTAAGATTTAGCCGATCGTCCGATTTCATGTTCTGCAATACTTTAAGTTCGATCGGCAATCCATGACAATCCCAACCGGGCACGTAGCGGACTTTTTTGCCGCGCAACATTTGGTAGCGGTTGATAAAGTCTTTGAGGATTTTGTTGAGGGCGTGGCCGATGTGGAGTTGTCCGTTGGCGTAGGGTGGCCCGTCGTGGAGGATGAACAAATCGCCTGGGTTATTTTCCGAAAGGCGATCGTAGATTTCTTGATCCGCCCAAAATTGTTGCAATTCTGGTTCCCGTTTGACGGCGTTGGCGCGCATATCAAACTTGGTTTTGGGCAGGTTTACCGTGTCTTTGTAAGATTTAGCTTCCATTTTTGAGAAACGTTTTATGTAGTTAGTTGTTAGTAGTTAGGGGTTATTTGAGAGATGATATCAAGTCCGGTTAAATAATCATAATGTAAGTTAATAGTGATAACTTTAGTCATCTCTCGTCATTGAAGAGGTGACAACCAGATATTCTAGTATAGGCGATCGACAGCACATTCGATCAAAGCTCCAAAACCTGTAGGGGCGGGTTCACCAACAGATATAAAGGTTGCAGACAGGTCAAATAAACCCGCCCCCACCCACAAAAAAGTCCTTTCCTCTCTTCTCTTCCTCCGCGCCCTCTGCGCCCTCTGCGGTTAAAAAATCCTTCACAAATCGAGGTGGCGCTACTCAGTCAGCCAACTGAACATTTCGCCGACAGTGAGATTAAAGGATTCGGCAAAGGTGGGAACCGGGATGCGATCGCCCGGTTCTTCAAAAACTGCTAAAGTGCGATCGGCAAAATAGACAAATACCAGTTCTTCTTCCGGGTCAATCAGCCAGCCCATCTGGGTTCCGTGGGCGAGACTGTGGAGAATGTTGCGGACGACTTTAGTTTGACTTTGGTCGGGGGAAAGAATTTCGATTGTCCAGTCGGGGGCGATGGCGAAAGTGTTTGCTACTTCGCCGTTTTCGTCGCGGGGAATGCGTTCCCAGGTAAAGACTGCAAGATCGGGTACTGTCGATCGACCTCCAAAGGTACAGCGCAATTCTGGATAGGCGCGGGCGATGCGTTGGGGTTTGAGTACCCGGTTAATGTCAGCACCCAAATCGCTTTGAATTGTGCTGTGTTTTCCTTGGGGCATAGGTTTCTGGATAATCTGACCATCGATGAATTCGCTGGCGGGTTTGGTTTCCGACAGTTGGAGAAATTCATCGAGAGTCAAAGGTTTAGAAGCGGTTTGAACCATTATTTTAATTGGATTTAAGTTTAATTTGTATTAGTTAAGCGATCGTGCATTTAATTTATCAAGAAAATGGGTCTAAAACCCCGTCCTTCGCTTGACGGCTTTAAGGGGTCTAACTCGTTTGACGGCGAGTCCGACAGGGATTGAAATCCCTGTCTCATAGCGCAAGTCCTCTGCAAGAGGACTGAGGATGTTGATTAACGTGAAATGCGAAACTCAAGATCAAGTTGAATTTAGACTTGCAGTCGCTTTTATGCGAAACTCAACATCGAATTGAATTTAGACTTGCAGTCGGTTTTAACCGACTTTCGCTATGAGACAGGGAATTCATTCCCTGTCGGACTGTCGGACTGTTGGACTGTCGGAATGTCGGACTGTCGGACTGTCGGAATGTCGGACTGTCGGACTGTCGGACTGTCGGACTGTCGGACAAGCAATAAACGCTTAAAGAAATACTCCCAATCCGCGGCTAACGGCATTTCCCATACGATCGCACAATGAAGCATCCGGCACTTTGTCTCCTTCCTGTTCCCATTTTTCCACGAGTTGGCGGCCTAGGGGCGTGAGGCGAAAACTGTCGGTAATCCCTTGTCCGTCTACTTCCCGCCGCAGTACACCGACTTGGATCAGCCACAGCAGGGAGTTTTCGGCTACGAGTTCGGATACGGGCGATCGGGTGTAGCCGCTTTCGACACCAGAATTTGAGGCGATCGCAGTTAGGAAAACGCTGTTATCGCGGATCGTCTGGAAGAAGTGTAATTGAAAAGGGCTGCACCGGACCGCGCGATCGGCTCTTTTGACAGTGCGATCGGGATAACTAATAGATTTAAATGCTTCAGATGGAATAAAAGTCATTCAAAAAACCTCTGAACAGGTACTATATTTTTAATTGTTACAGATATCTGAGCGGGCTGATTCACCCTATCGATCCTAATTTTACACTTATTATGACCGATACACTAAATAATATCAACAGGTTTGTTGAATACGTTCGTACTTTGAAGGGAGACGAAAAAGGCGAGGCACAGGTATTCTGCGATCGCCTGTTTCAAGCCTTCGGTCATCTAGGCTACAAGGAAGCGGGAGCCGAACTAGAATTTCGAGTAAAGGCGAAAGGCAAAACTACGAAATTTGCCGATTTGCTGTGGCGGCCCAGGTTGTTGCTGGAGATGAAAAAACGGGGCGAAAAACTGGAAAAACACTATCAGCAAGCCTTTGAATATTGGCTGGAGCTAGTGCCGCAGCGTCCAAAATATGTAGTTCTTTGCAACTTTGATGAATTTTGGATTTATGACTTCGATTTGCAACTGCGGGAACCTGTAGACCGCGTAAATCTCGAAGAGTTACCCGATCGCTTCACAGCCTTAAACTTTCTTTTCCCCGAAAATCGCCAGCCTTTATTCAATAACAACCAAATTGATGTAACGCGAACTGCCGCTGACAAAGTTGCTCTAGTTTTCAATCGGTTAGTAGAGCGCGGCGAAAAAGTAGAAACGGCTCAAAGGTTTATCCTTCAGTGTGTAGTAGCATTGTTTGCTGAAGATATCGATTTGTTGCCACGCGGTTTATTCACCGAGTTTTTAGGTGATTGCCAGATGAACCGAGTTAGTTCTTATGATTTAATTGGGGGATTGTTTCGGCAAATGGGGAGCGATCGCCCCGCACCTAAAGACAGCCGCTATCGAGATGTATCCTATTTTAATGGCGGTATCTTCTCAGTTGTTGAACCCATCGCCCTGACTCGCAGCGAAATCGATCTGCTATTGGAGGCAGCAAAGGAACGGTGGTCAAAGGTAGAACCTGCGATTTTTGGCGCGTTGTTTGAGTCCAGTATGGGCAAAGAGGAACGTCATGCCTTGGGAGCACACTATACCAGCGAGGCCGATATTCAAAAAGTGGTTTTGCCTACGATTATCCGCCCGTGGCGAGAACGGATTGAAGCTGCGAAGACGCTCAAAGATTTGTTGGCACTGCGGCAAGAATTACTTGATTTCAAAGTTCTCGATCCAGCTTGTGGCAGCGGTAATTTTCTCTATGTTGCTTATCGGGAAATGAAGCGACTAGAGGCACAATTGCTAACTAAAATTCATGAAAAATTCTCTCGTGCTGCTAATGCGATAGGTACGATGTCGCTAGTGAAGACAAGCCAGTTTTACGGCATTGACATCAAACCCTTTGCCGTGGAATTGGCAAAAGTGACGCTGATGCTTGCCAAAAAGTTAGCCTTAGATGAAGAAAACCAGTTGCTCAATACGGTACAGTTGAACCTGGCATTGGAACTAGAGCAAGCATTGCCGCTCGATAATCTCGATCGCAATATCCGCTGTGATGATGCTCTGTTTTGCGAGTGGGAACAAGTTAATGTAATTATTGGCAATCCTCCCTTTTTGGGTGGTAAGCAGATGCGCTTGGTTTTGGGTGATGAATATATCGATCGCATCTTTGCTAAATTTCCTGAAGTAAAAGATTCTGTGGATTTTTGCACCTATTGGTTCCGTCTTGCCCATCAACATTTAGGAGAAAATTGCCGCGCTGGTTTAGTCGCCACCAATTCCATTTCTCAGGGTAAAAGTCGTAAAGCTGCCCTAGATTACATTGCCCAAAATGGCGGCTGCATTTACGATGCCATCTCCACACAACCTTGGTCTGGTGAAGCTAAAGTACATATTAGCATTATCAACTGGCTCAAAACCTCTGATGCTCAAGAATTAACCTACCGTATCGATCACACAATTGTCTCAAACATTAACTCTTCTCTAAAAGCTGAAGTTGATGTTACCCAAGCAGTGCGACTGAAGACAAATTTGAATCGATGTTTTGCAGGTATAACTCCTGTAGGTACGGGCTTTATTGTGTCCTTGGAGCAAGCTGAAGTATGGAATAAAGTAAATCCCAAAAATCTGGAAGTAATTCGTCCTTTTCTAGAAGGTAATGACCTCGTAGCTAACCCTTACAGAGGTCTAAAAAATTTGATTATCGACTTTAATGACATGAGTATTGAAGAGGCAAGTGAATATGTCCAGCCTTTTCAATGGGTTAAAATGAGAGTGAAACCAGAAAGAGATTTGAATCGTAGAAAGGTTTATCAAAAATACTGGTGGCAATTTGGAGAACGAAGACCCGCAATGCGTCAAGCCCTAAAATCGGTTTCTCAATACTTTGCAGTTACTCAGACCTCGAAATGGGCAATTTTTCTTCCTTGTCCTATTGAATGGCTACCTAATGCTAGAACGCGAGTTGTTACCTGCGACGACTTTTATATTTTGGGAATACTCACATCTAGCACTCATCAGATTTGGATGCACGCACAAAAATCAACACTTAAAGCAGATATTTCTTACACTCACAACACCTGTTTTGAAACATTTCCCTTTCCCCAAAATTGCCCAGAAAAAACCAAAACTGAAATTCGAGCAGCAATGCAGGTTCTCCATGACTATCGTACAGAGTATATGGAGCGCAAACAGTGTGGTATTACCCAATTATACAACCAATTTTTTGATGAACCCGCCAGCCAACTTGCCAAACTCCATGCCCAATTAGACCAACTCGTTTGCAAAGCCTACGATATCAAACCCAACCAAGACCCCTTAAAGTTTCTATTAGAATTAAACTTTGAAGTTGCACAGCGAGAAACTGAGGGATTACCTGTTGTCGCTCCCTGTTCGCGGCCTGTTGTATAAAAATGCTAGTTAAATCCAGTCCTGGACGCACTTCTACCAAAGAAACCGGGTTTTTTACCAAATCTGCGGGTTGTAATTCAGTATTTTCGTAAAAAAAACCCGGTTTCTGGCCCCTGCGTAAGTCCTGTAAGTCTAATTATTTTAGGCATAAACTTTCCTGAATTCATAAGTATCTGAAGCTTCCGCATCTTCTAAAGTCAGAAATTCGTGTAACTCATTAATAGAAAGAGGGCTGAGATAAACATCAGACTTGGATTCATAGACTTCGGAAAATGACTCAATAGCTTGTTTGAGTTTATCAATAGATTGTTCTGGAGTATTGCCTTGTCCCACCAATCCATTTTCTAAACACAAAGAAACCCAATAATCAGCACTTGTTCGGAGAATCACAGTATAGAAATCAATCATATTTTACAGGAAAATTAATTTTTATTGAGTAGGAAAATCAGGAGAGCACGCCGATAATCTAACACGCGATCGCCCGCAAGTCAACGCAGAAAATCGCCCAATCGAACTATTTCCAAGCGCAAATTTTCCTTGGGATGAACTCAATCCCGAACCTCGCATTCAAAACATTGACGGTAGCAGCACAAAATCAACTAAAATAGGTTGGTAAATCGCAAGGGAAACAAAACTATGACATTACCAGTTGGGTGCGCCGCCCCTCAGTTTACCGCCAAAGACACCAACGGCAACACAGTATCCCTCTCCCAATTCGCAGGTAAAACCGTAATCTTGTATTTCTACCCCAAAGATGACACCCCCGGCTGCACCAGACAAGCCCAAAGCTTCAAAGCAGCCCATGAAGAATACAAGGGCAAAGATATAGTAGTTCTCGGTGTCAGCCGCGACAACGAGGAATCGCACCAAAAGTTCACAGAAAAATACGGTTTACCTTTCCAGCTATTAGCAGATGTTGATGGCACGATTACCAAAGCTTACGATGTCGAGAAAGGCGATTATGCCAAGCGCGTTACTTTTGTCATCGACGGTACCGGCAAAATCATTCAGGTTTATGAAGGGGAAACCATGAAAGTTGACACTCACGCTCAAGATATTCTCGTCACCATAGTTTAGTCGAAGTTTAGTCGAAATTTAGTCGATCGCACTAACACTCCTGCACGCACCAAACGGCTAAAAACCCGGTTTCTTCCTAGATGCCTCGTTGCTATAAGCAATATTCTCCTAGGAACCGGGTTTTTTTAGTAAGGAATGAGAATTAAATAACTTCCACTCTTGAAAGTGGGATGGGCGTCCCGCCCGTCCAAAAAGGATGGGCGTCCCGCCCATCCCACAATAACAATTAAAATTGTAAGTTATTTAATTCGCGATCCTAAGTCCTGACAATCAAGCATCCAGGATACAAGCCTCCGCATTCATCCGTCGGGTCAATCCTTCAATTCTAAAATCTAAAATCTAAAATCTAAAATCTAAAATCGCGCAATCGATTGACTCAGCCAGTGAGGGGTCAAGGGTACAGGGGGAAACAACCTACTCGAACTAAATTCCTTCCCTCAAAACTTCCACCACAAATCCGCTCAACCAGGCATATATTCGGTTAAGGTGCTTATTGTACGTCTAAAGTGAGATTTGTGGCGCAACTCCCGCCAATAATTAAAAACTTATGCTGGAAAAGGCATTAACCGCCCGTAGGCTGAATCTAAGGGCGATTTTTTCCTGGTTCGGGTCATTGTGTTTGATAAAATCAGAAGTTATCCTTGCTTTAGCTGAATAACTAAGTAGGTAGAGGGATATATAATGACAACCAACAACATTATTTTGAGTTACTTAGGCCCGCGAGAAATTGAGGTCAATAGACCCACTGTCTTAGTTGGCACTTTTGACAAAAATCTAGTGGCAGCGATTTCAGCATTAGAAGGCTCAAATGCCCTGAATGTCGGAATAAATCTCTCTAGAGGCATTTGGAACATCAGTTTAGAAAAAGGATTCGATAGCGCAGGAACTCGCACAGTGCAGGTGAGGGCAACTGATAAGACTGGCAAAGTTATCGGCCAACAAACAATTAACATCAAAGTTAATCCTGCTTCTGGGGCACCCGCTCAAAT
Source organism: Microcoleus sp. SVA1B4 (assembly GCF_036700545.1). Lineage (NCBI taxonomy): Bacteria > Bacillati > Cyanobacteriota > Cyanophyceae > Oscillatoriales > Microcoleaceae > Microcoleus > Microcoleus sp. SVA1B4. The sequence continues at coordinate 72,448 of NZ_JAUBPB010000014.1, read as the reverse complement.
TTTCACGTTAATTACTCTCACAGATACCAAATTCAAAGCCGGAACACTGCCCGCCAGCAATCTCAACGAGCTGCAAAAAGCGGACATACCAGCAGGGAAAATTTATCCAGTTAGCGACTACGAGTTAGAAGACGGACATCTGAATGTTCAACTAAATAATCCAATTTATCCGGTGGGAAAAACCGGCTTTTTCTACGAAAAACACGTACTCATAACCAAAGGCGCAAAAATTCTCATATTCGATCGCGCCGAGTTGCCGACCCCGCCTCCTGGAATGCAGTTACTGTGGGTGATCAAAAAGACCTGGTTAAAGTTCACCCCCGCAGATTCTGGAACTTTAGGCCCAACTCAGAAATTACTATTTAACCCAGGAGAAACTTTCAATCTTCTCGGCTACGCTTGCGTGGAAAACCATTTCAGAGTCGCTTTTGCTCGGGCAGTTCCTAACTTAGGAACTTCGGGATTTCTGTACTGGCTGCACGTCCAAATTTTGCGAGACGGGAGGGGAATTGAGTATGATAGAAATGCAGTTACGATGACAATCATCAAAACAACTGTGTTTAAAAAGCGCCCGGTAAATGCGGCTAGCCTGCCACCCGAAGAAAAAATCACCTTGCCGGCGGGAATGATTTACGGAATTGCCGGATTCTTGATCGAACAAAGCCACATTAAAGTCTCGCTGACCGAGAATTTGCCACAATTTGGCAATACAGGTTTCATTTATCCCGATTTTGTGCAATTCAGCCGCGGTGGCAAATCTTTTAATCCCGCTGTGAATTTAACTTATCAAGGGCCGTCAGAAGTTTTAGTAAATCAGCCGATCGTCCTTCGGGGTACTTTTGACCGGCAACAAGCAGCAAAAATTGACGTGATAGCTGAGGATAAATTTCCCCTAACCGTCACTCTAAACCAAGAGACTAGCACTTGGCAAGTTAATTTGTCTAAAGGATTTAGCGTAGCTGGAGCTCGGTGGCTCAGGTTGCGGGCAACTGACAGCAAAGGCAACGTTACTGGCAGCCAAATAATTTACATTGCCGTAACTTCCGATCCGCTAACTGTCGGACGAGGTTTGACCTTAAAGATAGTTTCTGACACTTTGTTTAAGGTAGTTCCTCTTGATTCTTCCAGGCTCAACAATCAGCAAAAAGTTGTTGTCAAAGCAGGCCAGACGTTGGCCGTTAGCAAATACGGATTTATTGACGGGCATCTCAAGGTGGTTCTGGATTCAGCAATTTGGCCGATCGGCACTTTTGGCTATTTTTATGAACCCGACGTTCAGTTGGCAAAAGGTACTCAAATCCTAAGATTTGACCTGGCTGACGTACCCAATAGCAACGTCAGCGCTCAACTTTTGGTAACTCAAACAACTCAGATTAAAGCTAAACCCGAAGATTCATCGAAACTGCCTGCAGATCAAATTGCTGACCTACTTTTAGGCAGCACCTATGCCATTACTGGTTATGCCTGCATTTTGGGGCATTTCCGAGTAACTCTCGCCCAATCTATTCCCGGTTTCGGCAATATCGGATTTATTTATTGGCAGGACGTTAAAATTAAAAAAGACGGCAAAGAAGTTCCCTTTGACCCGGATGCTTTGACGATGACAATCCTGCAAGCAACTGTCTTTAAAAAACGGCCGGTAGATTCTTCTAGCCTGAGCAGTACCGAGAAAACTACGCTGCCTTTAGGTCGAGTTTACGGCGTGAACAGCTACGGTGCGGAAGGATCTCACCTGAAAGTTTCTCTGACTGAAGAACTGCCGAATTTGGGCAATACAGGTTATGTTTTTCCTAGTTTTGTTCAGTTCAAGCGGGGAGATAAAATTTTCGATCCGGTTCCGAACAATGTGGAATTGAACGTGCCGTATTTTTCGCAGCGAGACAATCCGCGTTTTGACTGGTCTACTTGCAACGTAACTTCGATCGCCATGGTGCTTTATTATTATGGTCTTCGTTCTGAGTGGGGCGGACAGTTGGAGGATGAGTTGTTGCAGTGGTGTTTCGACTATGCCGGCCAGGGATCTCAAACCGATCACAGCGTGCTTTCGGCGCTGATTCAGGCCTACGGGTTTAAGACGAGTTTTAGTACGACTCGCAAATGGGCCGAGGTGCGATCGGAATTGCTAAATCGGCGGCCAGTAGTTTTAGCAGGAGATTTTACTGCTGCCGGTCACATTCTTACTGTCATTGGCTACAATTCTCAAGGTTATATCGTGCAAGATCCTTGGGGAAATGCACTCACTGGTTACAGCGATACTGAGGGGAGAAAGTTGATGTATCCCTACAGTTATGTCAATCAAGTTGCTGGGCCAGATGGGAATGTTTGGGCACATTTTATCTATCCATAATTTACTCTACTGTTAGCAAATTGTGAGGCACTGCGGCTATTCGTAAGGTGTGCATAACAGCTATTCGTAAGGTACTTAATGCACACCCTACCTAACTTAGGAAATCTTGCGCTTAATTTTGCATTTTGCTGCGCCCATGCCTAAAAAGCTCAACCCTACTAAAGTACCAAACCAAGTGGGAGCATCCCGCTGTTTAACGAGGCAGAAATACTTAAGCTTGATGTCGTTATTTAAATAGGCACATCTGAGTCTTAAAATCTGAGGCACATTTTTTTCGTTCCACTGTGCACCTACAATCTTAATTCTTGCTCCAATCTGTTGAATTAAAGACTCTACAGCTCCCGAACCAATGTCAATACCCTGAATAAAGATAATTTTGGTAATCTGGGATTATTGACTGATGTTTTCGCAGATATTTCTGGAACTTTTCACTCCCTTTACTAAAGCGCCAGTCCAGTAAAAGAGGTTGACAAAAACTATCAAGTATGGTGTACAAAAAAAATCACGGCTTAGCATCCAAAACTCAAGTTGCAACCCAGCGAGCGAGTAAAATTACCAATCCAAAATTTCAGCCTCTTTATTGTTACCAATAAATCTGGCTTTCGTTCAATATAAAAAATATAATATCTAACTGAAGTATTTTTTTAGTTAGGCAGATACCAGTTGACTTTCTGTAAAACTTCTTGCCAAAACATGAAGATTGTGAACCACTGCCATGCGGCGCAGATCGAATAGATTTTTGTGCAGCCCCCTTAGTGGTGCAGAAAACTCCTGAGATACTTAAGGAGGGTAGAGAATGATAGTTAATGGAGAAAAGGGGCTTGCGCCGTGGTTCGATTGTTTTAGATGTTTGACAGCTTATTATGCCTGCTACTATTCCGTTTAGGGTCTAAATTTAGGACTTTTATGGCTTCTTGATACTCATTCATGGTTTTTTCCTCTGGGTTCCTAATCCGTTCATTGTAACTCAAAAAAGCCTGAAGTGATTACGGACCCATCACTTCAGGCTGGAATTTTTAAAATTTATAACCATCAATTCTATTTAAAGACTTGCAAAATGTGGGATGTACATTTATTGGTTAACGTTAACCCGACTGATGTCGCTAGCTTTGTCCTGCAAAGAGTCAAAGGCAGGGCTTCCAGTTACTTAAGAAAAGAGTTTCCTGAATAGTGAAAATTGCCTACCTTGTGGACTCCTAGTTATTTTGTCGGTAGTGTTGGCAATGTCTCAACTGAAACCGTCAGAAAATATATTGAAGAACAAAGAAATAAATAATCCGCAACACTGGTAGCCTAAAGACTACAACTGCGTTTCATCCCCTGCTTGAAATACCGGGGTTCTCACGCGACGCGTTATAGGCTCCAGAAGCTAGTCGTTGTTCAAATAACCACTGTTTGCTTTCAGGAGAATCATCCAGCCAGCGATCGATCAAGTCCGCCCATTTGACAGGCAGACGCAACTCCTGCCAGGTTGAGTGAGAAGCGACAGAAAGATTGTGGTAAAGCGCTGAATCCGAAATAACTTTTTCGATACATTCTGCTAAAGCCAGAGAGTTCCCCGCCTCAAAAATCATCGAATTAATACCGTGCTTTAAGTGGGTTTTAAACATCGGGTGATCTGAAGCTACTATCGGTGTTCTAGTCCGTAAAGCGTGCTGAATAGTCAGGGGAAAGCCTTCGGGATACTCGTGCCTGCTAGTAACTAACACGAGATCGGATTCTCTCATTAAAGGTTCTAAACTCTGAGTTGGCACGATTCCCAGAAAATCTACACAATCTTTAATTTGCAACTCTTCGACTCGCTGGGCAAAAAACTCCTCTTCACCTTTACCTGCCATTTTTAAGTGAACTGATATATTATTCCGTTCTCTTAACTTTGCTACGGCTCTCAATATATCACCCACTCCCTTACTTTGTACTAACGAACCAGCGTAAAAAAGTTGAATTTTTTTGATGTCCGCAGGGATTTTTTTCGGCGACAAAGAGCCGGGATTGGTCTCTAAGAGAAAGTCCCAGGGAATTATTTTATCAGCTTTTACTCCTATTTGTTGGAACAATAAAGATGACGTAATGCCGTAAGTTCCAACCCATTCTATTTGCTTGTTATTCAACAATTGGGACAGGAAATAGTTGCGGTATTTATTGCGCCAAGTTGTTGTCGCAATAGATTCTGCAAATACAGCGATGGTTTTAATTTTGTTTTTTATTGCCCACTTAAAAATGTCTGGAAAAGTCGTCCGCATGACTAAATGAGTCGGCTTTTGCTGGGCAATTAAGTCGATCAATTTTTGGGGATCAATTTTGTAATTAAATCCGCAACCGATCGCCCGCACGCCGTTTTCTAGAACCCGATCGTTAAATTCGGGTGTCATGCAGCAAATAACCGTTACTGACTCAGCTCGTTTTGCCATCTCGGTGACGGCATCAACAGAATATTTTTGAGCGTAGTATGTTTCGCTTCCACCTTTGGCTAAACGCTCAAAGGCTTCTGCGTAATCGCCGGCATACTGAACTATGACTAAGCGCATTTTCCTCAACTCTGGTTGTAAAGTATTTAATAGGACTTACGATGCAAAAGATGTGTAAGTAGGTTGATCGGGACGGTTTGAGGTACCGCCACAACCGCACTATTAATTTTATTTTGCTTCAGTCTTATTATAAAGAGTTTCGGCAACAGCCAGGTCAATAGATAGCGGCCGCAGTCGCTTTGTATTGGGGGTTTCAGGCTAATTTTCTCTTGATGTATCTGAGAGTGTGTTGCAAGTAGAATGCGGGAATTAATCCCGACTAAGTAAGGAGAAATACTGTCCCCTGCAATTTGATCTCCGAAGTTGCGATCGACACTCACTCTCGACACTCACTATCGGTACTCAGTTAGCATATTGGAGGGGATGCCAGCAGAATTGGGCTATAAAGTTCACAAATCGTGACAATATTTGGTTTTACGGCGCTCAATAAGCCAAAGTTTCTAAAGTTTCTCGCAGATAGGAACGAACCTGCTGATCGAGGGTGGCATTTTGGTGCTGACGCTCAAAATTGAGTTCTAGCTGCCAGCGTTGAAATCCTGAACTTGCGCCGATCGCGGATTTGAGACTGCCCCAGATTTCAGAATCTTCGCACAGCTCGATCGGCTCGGCGGCTTGAGGTTCTTGTGCGATCGGTAGATAATTCGCCATATTGTTATACCTCTGTTTTAATCCCCTGTAAGGATTGAAAGCTGACCTTGACACTCTCTATTATAGATTCTTCTCTCCAAAGAGCCAACCTAAAATATCCACAACCTGCGATTAAAAATTAAATATTAAGACTATTAATAATCTCTATCACAAGAGGGGTGTTACCTATTTTCTTCACAGCATACATCTGTACAAATTAAAGTAGCTTAAACTACAATTGTCCCCTTATTAATTTTTTATTTCACTTTTTTTCGATCGACTCTTCGGGTAGAGATGTAACGCCGTTGGAGTCAGCAGGTTTTGGGTTGACAATACTGCCGACTGACGAATTCCCTCTTGTGGATGCTGAACCAATTGACTCTGCCGCTGCAGCCACAGCGGCAGTTGTCTCGGCTGCCAAAGCCGGCAAAAGTCGATCGACTTGCCAAGGCGCGATCGTAAAATCCTGCCGAATTTTTTCTAAAACATGAGGCTGTGTCGCTGCAAATTCTGATTCCGGCGTCAGCAAAACCGCCATGACACTAGCAGACACCTGCAAAAACAAATTGCTAGCTAAAAAAGCAGCAACTGCCAACAACAATCCAGTCCCGCGCCAGGAAGGAGGAAAGGGAGCAACCGTTGCCGCGAGGGGAGCCAATCGGTAGAGTTGCCACAAAATTATTGCCAGCAAAACAGCAACAAAAAGAGCGATTCCTTGATTTAACTTTGTTTTAAACCGAGTCAGAAGCCGCTGCTGCAAACAAGTTAAATTCTGCGGTTTCACCGCCACAACTAAAATACTAAAAATGTAAAAAGGGCGGAACCACTGCATCCAAAGCACAGGAACAATACCTGCTACAGCCACTAAAAATATTTCTAACCAGACAGGGAGCAGGGGAGAACCCACTGCGAGTCCCAGCAAGCACACTCCTAGGAATATCGGCAGTGCAGCCGCCCCAGAAAGATGAATCCACAAGAAAGGATCTGACCAAAAAGAACGCACTTTAAAAAATAATTATGAGTTATGAGTTTTGAATTTTGAGTTTTGATAGTCGGGGACGCATTCTTAAGCAATAAACCTGGTGCAAAGAGTACATCTCTAGAGGTAACACCAAGCATTTTGGGAGGAAACTCGATTGCTGTGCGTAAGTCTTATTGGAGTTTTAAATTTTGAATTTTTAGCAACAGCCAAGACGATGAGGACGTTGTTAATTGTGGATATATTTGCTTTTCTTACTTCTTCCTTCTCTCCTAGATAACTAAAACCTTCTGCCTTCTGGCTTCTTGCTTCTGCTATAAGTTAAAAACAAAATTTGGGAGTGATGACTTTGGGAGTATTGAGTGAAGAGAAGAGTTGCGAGCGATCGGCAATTTAGTTGCGATCGCTCAAAAATTCTCTTCCCTCTCAACACTCACCACTCAAAACTATTGAGAGAGAGTCCGGCGTTTAGTAACCATCCGGTAGGCTTCAATAATATCGCCATCCGCCCAGTCGCTAAACCCACTCAAGGAAATGCCGCATTCAAAGCCAGCATTGACTTCCTTGGCATCTTCCTTCATCCGTTTTAGGGAGTCGAGGACACCTTCGTAAACGACATTGTTGCCCCGGCGCACCCGCACCTTACAGTTACGGATGACTTTGCCAGAGAGTACCATACATCCAGCCACAGCCCCGCGACCGATCGCAAAGACAGCGCGCACTTCGACTTGACCCAAAGGTTCTTCCACCAATTCGGGTTCCAGCAGGCCTTCCATCGCCCCTTGAATGTCATCCAAGAGGTTGTAGATGATGCTGTATTCCCGCACGTCTACGCCAGCTTGGTCAGCCGCGAGGCGAGCGTCGGTGGCCAGAGTAGTATTGAACCCGATAATTACAGCATTACTGGCTGCTGCGAGGTCAATATCCGTTTCTGTAATTTCCCCAGGAGCAGATAGCAGCAGTCGGAGTTGAACTTCTTTTTGAGGAAGTTGAGTCAGAGCGCCGACAATTGCTTCGAGGGAGCCTTGGACATCTGCCTTCAAGATCAAGTTGAGTTCCTTGAGAACGCCTTCCTTAGCTTGTTGAGAGAAGCCGCTGAGACTGATCCGGCCGCCTTGCAGCAGGCGTGAATCTCGTCGGGAGGTAGCTCTTCCGCTTGCGATCGCCGCAGCTTCTTTTTCGTTTGCGAAGACATCAAACTCGTCTCCGGCGCGAGGAACTTCCCGCAGCCCTAGCACTTCCACCGCGAAGGATGGAGTTGCGTGTTCTACGCGTTCGCCCCGGTCATCGATCATGGCGCGCACCTTGCCCAAAGCCGAGCCTGCGACCACAATATCGCCCACTCGCAGAGTGCCGTTCTGAACCAGCAGAGTTGCCACTGGCCCCCTTGCCTTGTCGAGGTGAGCTTCAATCACAGTACCCTTAGCCGGTCGGTGCGGGTTGGCGTTGAGGTCTTCCATTTCCGCGACTGTCAGAATCATTTCCAACAGCGTATCCAGGTTTTCGCCTCGGATCGCGCTGACTGGAACCATCGTGATATCGCCGCCCCAGTCATCTGCCACCAAGCCGTACTCAGTAAGCTCTTGCTTCACCCGTTCCGGCTGAGCACCCTCCTTGTCAACTTTATTGATAGCCACGACAATTGGCACTTTCGCAGCTTTCGCGTGGCTGATCGCTTCAATTGTCTGGGGTCGCACGCCGTCGTCCGCCGCCACCACCAAGATGGCGATGTCCGTAACCCGTGTTCCCCGAGCCCGCATCGCTGTAAAGGCTTCGTGACCGGGCGTATCCAAAAATACCACCTGCTGGCTCTTGCCTTCGTGTACCACATCCACGTGGTAAGCACCGATGTGCTGGGTAATGCCCCCAGCTTCTCCCTGAGCCACCTTGGTTTTGCGGATCGAGTCGAGCAAGGTAGTTTTACCGTGATCCACGTGACCCATAATCGTTACTACTGGGGGACGGCGTTCGAGGTATTCCAAATCCGCTTCGTCCAGCATCTCGATCACTTTGATAGCTGGGGCTACTTTTTCTGGGGTTTCCACCTCTACGCCCATTTCTTCGGCTACCATCCTCACCGCTGGAATGTCCAGGGTTTCGGTAATATTTACCGCAATTCCTTTAGAGAAAAGCCGCTTAATAATTTCGGTTTCGGGAACAGCCAGAGTAACTGCTAGTTCTTGAACGGTCATCGGCCTGCTCAGCAGCAGCTTTTCTGGACGTTCTACCTTAGCTTCGGCTGTTTTGCCCCGGTTGCCGCGTCCCCCGCTCGAACCTGAAGAACTTTTATCGTGAGAAGGGCCTGGTCTCTTATTTTTTCCGCTGCTTCCGGGTGCGCCCGGAGTTGGTGTTGACTTGGGTGCTGCTTGTCCCTTCGCTTTCGCTGGGCGGGCTAGGGACAGGCTGACCGTGACTGGTGCTGGCAGATCCAAGCCGTTTTCTAAGTCATCGTCATCCTCGTCTATGGGTTTTAGGCGAGAACGTTTTGCCTTAACAGCTTTGGCAGCTTTGGCAGCATCTGAGTTTTCGTCATCATCTTCTTCCCAAATGACCGATGTCTTTTTGGCAGGACGAGGGAGGGAGGGCCTTTCGAGGAGAGGAATCTCCAGCAACGGCGTATTATCTTCTTCATTGTCATCAGTGTCATCCCCTAGGGCTCCGGTGCCACCGCCCCGGCTACGCAGCCCGGTAGCTGACGTTGCGGGGGCCAGGCTCCGGCGCGGCCCACCGGGCTGGGGTCGATCGGCCAGTGGAGTTTTGACTGGGCCACCAGGGCCTTCCCGGCGCGGTCTTTGCGCGTCGCGAGATTCGGTACCTCCCGGTGCAGGTCTGCTGGGGCGGCTCGGTTTAGCCGGCGCTTCCAGAGTTTCTGACTGTCCTGATTGCTCTTGCTCGGTTTTTGCCAGTTTGAGTACCGGCTTGTTCCCCAGATTTTGTGGGGTACGGCTAGCCGACTCGGACGCCCCTCTGACGGGCGGCGACGTGAGTTTTGCCGAGGGCGCAGGAGGGGCCATCGGCGGTTGCTGGGTGCGTTCTGGAGCCTTGGACGACGGCGGTTGAGGTGCCGCCGGTGCCTGAGCCTGGGCGGTGGTTTCCGGGGCGATCGCACCTACATTTTCCGACACTTCTGACGGAGCCGCCGGGACAGCCACATTTGGCTTCGACAGTACAGGTCGATTGATATTCGGTTTAGCTGGAGGCTGGAGTTGTTGAGCTGCAGGCGACTTTGGAGGAGTTGCCACGGTTGCCGCGGGCTGGTTTTGGTTCTCCTCGTTGCCTGCAGGCTGGGAGGAAGCACCAGCCGGGCGTACTTTTGGACTGCGTATTTCTAAAATTTGCTGCTTTTTTTGTTGGTCGTTAGGGTGAGGGCCAGATTCTCTAGATGGCGCTGCTGCTCTTTCGGGTGGAGCTGGCTTGCCGGGGGAAGAGTGGCTACTGGCTACGTATTTTTCCGCCGTTTTGCGAATGCGCTCTGCTTCGGATTCTGTAATTGTGCTGCTGTGGCTCTTGACTGAAATATTGAGCCGCTCGCAAACTGCCAAGATGTCTTTATTATCCAAATTTAGTTCCCGTGATAATTCGTAAATTCTTACTTTGCCGTTGTTCATCCACTCTGCCCTCTTTTGTGCCAACCAGTTTTTACATTGTGATTTTTTGTGCTAATGACGACATCATTCGGTGTGATTGATTCAGTGTCAGGAATCGGGGTTTTGGTACTCGCTCAGCAATTTTATCTAAAAGATGCAACTCGCTGAAGTCTGCGGTTGAAGAATTCTCAAGTCTGTTTGGGAACTTGGAACTCCGAAGTCTGAGTTTTGGCAAAACCCACTCTCTCAAGCTTCAAAGTTTGCCTTTCCACCTTGAGGATACCTCTGCTAGTACCCTACCCTTATCTAATCTGACACAAATCTTTCCAGACTGGTGGGCAGATCGGATTGGGGTTTTATAGCTGGCGCTACCGGTAATTACTGGTAGGGCTGCCAAGAGGGTTTATACAGTCGATGCCGAACTATTGTCGGTTTTTCGTCCGGCTAGGCCCGAGTAAGATGTACAGTCAGATGTGGCTAAACGCTGCCAAAGTGTTTGGTAGAGTTCGTCAGACACAGGCGCTTTGAGCGATCGCCCAAGTCGATTTTTTTTCTGAGCTGCTTTGAGGCATTCGGCTTCCCGACAAAGGTAAGCAGAACGGCCCATGCCACGATCTAATTGTACCTGATGAGAAGGATAGAGCCTGACTACTCGCCAAAAAGCTTCCTTAGGAGCTATTTTTCGACAACTTGCACAGCACCGGTAGTTCGGTTTCATTTCTTGTCAGAGGGGGAGTAGGGGGAGAGGCAGGGCTGTTTCATTCTGCGTAGGGGCAATCCCCCCGTGGTTGCCCCATGTCCCAAAGGCCTGTGAAATCGTCTGTGGGGGGGGTAGGCATTCTTGGCACTACAAGAGTCAAAATCGCGGTTTTCCTGAGAATGAAACCGCCCTGGGGGGAGAGGAGGGAGTAGGGGACAACTCCTCCTTGTCTGGCGAAGATAGAAAATCTTAGGACAAGGAGTCAGAAGACAGAATTCAGAATTCAAAATACGCCATGCCTCAAGTCAGGGGTAAGGGTTACGGAAAAAATTTTTGGTGTTCCACGATTAAAATCGGGGGCTTTAAAGCTCGATTCTCCATCCTGTCGCACAGAACCCATTCTGGATTCTGAATTCTGAATTCTTCTTCGGTAAATGTCACAGTTTTTAGACAGCGGCTTCGGTTTCCTCCGTAGCGGCTGCCTCCTCTTGCTCAAATTCTGCGCTTTCCTCGTCGTAGTCGCCTGCTTCCTCGTCGTAGTCCCCTGCTAGTTCTTCGAGCCTAGTTGCTTCTGCTGCCAATTTGCTGTCTTCGGCCGCGCGATCGTACTTAGCAATATCTTTGATATCGATTTTCCAACCGGTGAGGCGGGCTGCGAGACGCACGTTCTGACCTTCTTTGCCAATGGCAAGACTCAGTTGGTCTTCAGCGACCAAAATGTGAGCTCTCCTGCCTTCTGGAGCAACTAAACGCACTTCATCTACTCTAGCGGGACTCAGAGCGTTAGCAATATAAGTTGCTGGGTCTGGAGACCAGCGGATCACGTCGATTTTTTCGCCCCGCAATTCGTTGACTACTACCTGAATCCGCGATCCCCGCGCTCCGATGCAGGCTCCTACAGGGTCTACGTCGCGATCGAGAGTATCAACTGCTATTTTAGTCCGGGGGCCGACGTGCCGGGATGGCGGATTTGCCTCCCTGGCTACGGCGACAATTCTCACCACACCATCTTCTATTTCTGGTACTTCGTTAGCAAACAGGTAAACCACCAAACCTGCGTCCGCTCTAGAAACAAGTAACTGCGGCCCACGAGTTGAGCCTTCGCCTACTTTTTTGAGATAAACCTTGAATGTAGCGTTGGCCCGATAATTGTCGTTGGGCAACTGTTCGCGCTTAGGGAGTTCGGCATCTACTTCTGGCTGACCGAAGCTGCTGGTGACAGCTAAAATTACCGACTGCCTCTCAAACCTGAGCACTCTTGCTTGAAGAACGGTTTCTTCTAAATCTTTAAACTCTTCTTGAATCATTTTGCGCTGTTGGTCGCGCAGTTTTTGAGCGAGAACTTGTTTGGTCTGGATCGCCGCCATGCGACCAAATTCTTTTTGATTTGGTGTTACGTCTACGAGCACGATGCTCCCAGGTTGAGCTTCCGTGGCTACTTCTTGCACTTCCGTAAGTGAGATTTCGTGATCGGGATTGATGACTTCTTCGACAATAGTTTTGTTGGCTAAAACGCGGAAACCTTCTTGTTCTGCGTCTAGTTCTACATCAAAGTTGTCGAAGTATTCTTCGCTGAAGTGATCGAGTTTTTGGGTACGGCGGTAGCGTTCGTATCCTTTGAGCAAGGCTTCTCGCAAGGCTGCTTGGACGGCGTGTTTGGGTAAATTGCGTTCTTTGCTAATACCTTCGACCATTTCTTTTAGTCCGGGCAGGGGAACCATTGACATATAAAACACTCCTTTTTTGCTGTGGTAATAAGTAACTGGTAATCGGTAATTGGTACTTGGAAAATTTTCAGGAAAAATGATGACGAGGAGTGATGAGTTACTGGATAGGATTAGGGAAGCTAGGTGCAGTAACAATTTATTTGTTGTTCCTCTTCAACCCGCTGCTACAGATGTGATTGTTAAAAATTAACTCGCAGCCAAGCGTTTTCAGCTTGCTGCGAGGCAATCGCAAAACTCAAATCGGGCGGGCACAGGGGCACCGCCCCTACAACTCAACACTCAAAATTTCCCTTTACATCTCCTTTCCTTCGTCTAGTTCAACTTTGACAATCTGAGGGCGGGGAATTTTAACCTGTCGCCCTTTTTGATTGAGATAAACCGCTGTTTCATCCCGGCCCAGGAGTAGGCCTTTCCACTCTTTGATTCGCGAGTCGGGTTCGGTGGTTTTGGCTGTCACGGGGAAACCTTTAAAGGTAATAAATTCTCGATCGCTGCTGAGCAATCGGGATATTCCGGGACTGGAAATCTCTAGCACGTAGGCATCGGGTATGATGTCGGCTGCCTCTAACTCGGCATCGAGGGCTGTGCTCATGCGCTCGCAGTCGGCTAAACCAGTGTCTTGTTGGAGGTTGCGGATGTCTACCCGCAAGACGGGAGGATTTTGGTTGGTGTGAAACACTGCTCCCACTACTTCCAATCCCAGTGTTTCCGCAACGGGGGTAGCTAAGTCAATGATTTGTGGGATTAGGGGATGAGTCATATCGAATACTTAAGTTAAAACTCCTAAACTCGGACACGGCAAGGAAAAATTTGTTGTTGAGATTGCTTGGTTTTGAGGTGGTTTGATTAGGTGGCTGCGACTTTCGTCTTCAACTTTGGGACTTACCCAACATCCCAGCAGGGATCTCAAGCGGGGGGGTACCCCTACTAAATCAGTCCTCAACTTGCAAGTCAGACGCCCTGATCTCTTTTCCTGCGACTAATGCAACAAAAAAAGTGGGCTTGACCCACTCCTAGGTAAAACAATTTCTTCCAAGAAGTTTGAGGACTTCTTCCGATCGAAGGGAGGCCTCAGTTCTCAGTTTAGCTCGATCGCCCGCCCGGTGACAAACTGATCGCCATCGGCGGGCTGTCCGAGGGCAGAAGGGGAGAGATCACAGGGGGAATGAGGACGACTTCATCACCGTTTTGGAGTGGGGTGGGGCGAGGGCAAATTCCTGGTTGATATTCAAGCAGGTGCGATCGATCTGAGATGTTGCACCATTCTCGCTTAACAGGCTGGACGGCCTGTTCCACAAAGAGTAGATTTTCTTGTGGAACAGGCCGTCCAGCCTGTTCCTAAAAAGCTTATTGACAATGGTGCAAGATGTGCGATCGAGCCTAGAACAGGGGGGAAGTGGCACTCAGGCGTTCTAGGACTTGCGATACGGGAGTTGCTTTGGGAAATTCTAATTTCACTTGGGACAAGCCCTCTGCTTCTTGATAGGCGGCCAAGAGTTTGACAGTGATGGTGATTGGTAGATTAGACATGGGCGATCGCCAGATTAACGATATATTGACAAAATAGCCCAACTAAGATTCACCCTAAAAAATCCCCTTTACTAATGCTGAATTGGAAGCTCAATAACAAACTCTACCCCCCATTCTGGCGAGGAAATGCAGGTCAGCTTACCACCATGTTTTCGTTCTACGATCTCACGGCTAATAGACAAACCTAAACCTGTCCCTTTACCTACTGATTTAGTAGTAAACATCGGCGTGAATAAATGCTGCATTACTTCCTGAGTTATGCCAACCCCATTATCAGCAATCCGAATCACCACTCTGTCATCCTGAAGCATTTCAGTGCAGATCCGAATCTGTGGAGTGTCATTGCTCTGTTTCTTTTCCCCGCACAGCGGACAACTAATCGTAGACTCTTCTAAAGAATCAATTCCATTCGCCAATATATTCATAAACACCTGATTAAGTTGCCCCGGATAACACTCTACTAGCGGCAATTCGCCATACTCTTTAATCACGGCAATTCCTGGGAAACTTCCTTTAGGTTTCAGTCGATGCCCTAAAATTAATAAGGTACTCTCTAGCCCATCGTGAATATTAGCTGGCGTTAGTGCCGATGTATCCAAGCGAGAGAAATTACGTAGTGACATAGAAAGATTGTAAAGTCGCTCTGTTCCTAGCGCCATTGAATCAAGAATTTTGGGCAAATCTTCAACAATAAAATCTAACTCAATCTCCTGGGACTTCTCCTCAAATTCTGATGTCGAAGTAACGTTGTGCTGGCAAAGCCGAGTCATCTCGATCAAATCGGCAATATATTCCTTGGCAATAGGGATATTATTGGAGATAAAACTAACTGGATTGTTAATTTCGTGAGCTACCCCAGCTACAAGTTGACCAAGACAAGCCATCTTTTCACTTTGAACGATTTGCACCTGAGCTTTTTTAAGATTATCCAAAGCTTGAGAAAGTTCAGCCGTTCGTTCTTCCACCCGTTTTTCTAACTCCTGTGCGAGCTGATGTAACGCTGCTTCTGCTGCGAGCCTGTCTTCAATTTCCCGTTTGAGAAGCAGATTTTGGTCGGCGAGAGTTTTAGTCAAAGAACGCAGTTTTAAATGGAGGTTGACGCGAGCTAACACCTCCTTTTGTTCAAAGGGCTTAGTAATGTAATCCACCGCCCCTAGATTAAAGCCTTTGATCTTATCTCCTATGTCAGAAAGAGCCGTCATAAAAATTACCGAAATTTCGTTCGTCAACGGACTTTCCTTCAGGCGATGGCAGGTTTCAAACCCGTCAATTCCTGGCATCATTACATCTAACAGAATCAAATCCGGCTGAGTATATTCAGCCTGTTCGATGGCAGTTTCGCCATCAGTTGCTACCAATATCTCCCATCCAAAACCCGCTAAAGCTTCAGAAAGCACGTCCAGATTGCTAGGATTATCATCGACGATTAAGATGCTACTTGTTTCAATATTTGCTGCCTTCATTCTGTTTCTATCCTGTGGGATGTAATAAACTCTTTTATTTTTTTCACCTGATAGCCTTGGGCTAACTGGCGCAGCTCAACAGCAAAGGACACAAATTTCTGATCTAACTTCTCTAGGTGCTCACTGCGCTTCACAATTCCTTTCACGTTGCCTCTCATCGCCAGTTCAAATAAAAGTTCAATTTCTTCGGGCGGGGGAGCGACTACAGAGGGCGATTCAGAAAGTGATTGACCATCTGATGAAAAAGGAATAGTGCTGATTTTTTCATTCTTTAGTTCCTCATATATCCATTCAAGTTTTAAATACTTTTGCAACATCTCAAATAGCTCTTCTGCCTGCACAGGCTTACCGAGAAAATCGTTGGCTCCCCCCTCCAAGCTTTTATGTTGGTCGGTAGCAAATACACTGGCAGATGAAGCAATGATTGCCACATCTTTATAGTGTGACAAATTTCGGATACGGCGCATCATCTCAAAGCCATCTAACACTGGCATCACCAAGTCAGTGATAATCAGATCAAACTTAAACTCTTCTACTTTTTCTAAACCTTCTTGACCGTTTTTAGCTTCGGTTACTTCAAAGCCGAGGGGTTCCAGCAGGTTGACAATCACCGAGAGGTTTTCCCATTTGTCATCCACAACCAAAACTTTCTGTTTTCTACCTTGGTAGCCAACCAGCTTTCTTTGCTTGGCAATCGTGACTGTATTTGCCCAGTCGGCCGCTTCCCGTAAATCCAAATCTAGCCAAAAAACACTGCCGACTCCTGACTGGCTTTTTACTTGGATTGTACTACCCATCATTTCGACAATTTTCTGGCTAATTGTTAAACCGAGTCCGGTTCCTTCTGCCTGACGCTTGCTGTCTCCTACCTGTTCAAAAGGCAAAAATATTTTTTCTAATTGTTCTGGTGTCATACCAACGCCAGTATCTTCTATTTGAAACCGAATTTTGTGAATTGGTGAGGCTGGCTTTTGGTCATGGCTTTGTACCTTTTCACCTGTCCCCTTTTCCAGATGTTCTATCTTAAAAGTCACTCGTCCCGAGTCGGTAAACTTAATTGCATTGCTCAGCAAGTTAATTAGTACCTGTCGCAAGCGTTTCTCGTCAGCGTAGATGCCAGCAGGAATTTCCGAACTGGGTTGATAAACAAAAGCAATTCCTTTTTGTTCGGCTCGGATGCGGCAGATTTCCGCGACTCCCTGCAAAAAGGAAGGAAAATGGAAATCTTTCGCGTACAGTTCCAATTTCTGGGCTTCAATTTTAGCGAGGTCTAAGATGTCATTGATCAGGGTTAACAGGTGGGAACCACACTGGTGAATAATACTGATGCCTTGGATATCTTTCGGAGCCATCGTTTTTGAGCGTTCTAGGATTTGAGCGTATCCTAAAATTCCATTGAGTGGCGTTCTCAATTCGTGACTCATATTCGCTAAAAATTCACTTTTAGCTTGGTTGGCAGTATCAGCGATTTGTTTGGCTTCCGTGAGTTCGGCGGTGCGTTCTTCTACTCGGATTTCTAGCTCGGAATTGGTTTTGGCTAGCGCCTCAAAGGATTCGCGCAACTGTTGTGCCATAAGGTTGAAAGACTGACCCAGGACTTCTAGTTCTTCTATGCCTTTTACCTGCACATTTTTCTCTAAGTCGCCACTGGCGATCGCCCTAGAAGCTTCGCTCAAACGGAGAATCGGGCTGGTAATCCAGCGTGCGGTTAAGATTCCCAGAACGGTAGCCAGCGCCAAGGCTCCCAAACACAACAAAATGGTAGTCTGGGTATTGGCGTTAATTTGATCCATGAAATCGCTTTCAGGAACGACGACGACGATCAGCCAGTCCAATCCTCGGCTATCCTGAAAGGGCATAACTTGGAGGAATTCCCGCTGGCCGGCGATCGTAAAATCCAATTGCTGAGAGCTATTAATTTTAGTTAGGTCGCCAAAGTGTTCTTTTAAATGCGCTGTTGTCAGCCGAATTAAATCATCTGTGCTGTCTAAAGCATTCAGGCGATCGAGTTTGCCATTGTTGGTGATAAAGGCTTCTTTGAGAGTTGAACTGCCTACTAGGAGTCCCGAACGTTCCATAATGAATGTCTGTCCCGATCGACCCATTTTTAAGCTTTGCAGAAAGTCGCTGAGGAAAGAGATCAATAAATTAGCAACGAATACTCCACGCAGTTCGCCACTTTCGTCATACACTGGATGTCCGGCAGGGAGGGAGAGCGTTTTCTGACCTGTAAGCGGAAAAATTTCGCTCCATGTGGGCCGGCTATAGCGTACACTGTCTTTATACCAAGAACGGTTGAGTATATTGTTGCTAGGAGAAATGTTTAAGAGCTTTGTTTGATTGCCGTTGCTATCCGATTCGTAAATATGAAATTCAGTACGACTATCCTTATGTACTCTTTTAAAAAAAATTTTGCCATTCTCTTGGCGTTCAATGGCAATGAACTCTCCCGTTTTAGTAGCAAAACCCATCTGCGGCAGAGAAGGAAAGGCTTGAATTTGCTCCCACAAATAGCGCTCCATACTCTCCAATTCGTCTGGATTTAAGTATCCTAGGCGAAGGGCATTGGCATTCAGTTGATTGACGCGAGGAGCTGTGTCTAGGTAAGTGTTGAGCTGCTGCTGGATACGGGCCGTAATTTCACTCCGCAACTGACTAGCAACTTCGTTGACTGCTTTTTGCCCGTTGCGTAAGGATAGCCAGCCTGTGAGCCCGACGGCAGCAAATATTTGCAGAACGAATGGGAATACTAAAATCAGGCGCAGGGACACCTTTTTTTTATAACGGTTTGACAGGAAAGTGGTTGCAGAGGTCTGTGACATTTATTGGTGTTACTCCTGGGGTAACGAGTTGGCTGAAAAATCTCAGTGGATTGAGTGAAATGAGGCTGAGGAAATATATCTTGAAAAGCCATCTATAATAGTTAGTGAAAAGTTTGAGACAGTAACTTGCTTAAACAAGAAGGGCTACTTACGTATTTTTTATGCCAGGGGTATAATAATATCTGACTAAAGATACTGATGCGCCTTATTTTTCTAGCATTGGTAAATTATTTGAGCCTTTAGGAAACCAGTTAGCAATCATATCTAATAGATTACTTGGTTTAGAGCTATGTGTAGCAGTTTTTAACTTTACTTTACAGAGAGCCTCTAAAAAGTAGAATCTCATCAAACTTACATATAAATTGATATAATGTACGTCTAAAAAAACTGACCACAAATTTCTTGATGGTACCCGCCACGTGATTTATCCGTGGAATCAATCCAAAATCGCAAATCGAAAATCCTCAAGCCCCCGCATTTATCTCGCGCAAGTCAATCTAAAATCTAAAATCTAAAATCTAAAATCGATTGACAATCAAGCATCCAGGATACAAGCCCCCCGATTCATCCGTCCAGAAATAAAAAACCTGTATCCGATGAAACTTGCCCCCGAATTTATCCGTGGGGTCAATGCTTCAATCGAAAATCGAAAATCGAAAATCGAAAATCGAAAATCGAAAATCGAAAATCGATTGACCTTTCTCGCTAAAAACATGAAACGCCAGGCCGCTGAGAACCCTAACGGCGGTTTAACTCACTACCGCGCTGAAGATTTGATGCACAACCCTGTGAATGACTCTCGTAGACAAGGGCATCGCACATGAAACTTTAAAATTCCAGCAAGTTTCATTGGCAGGAGTTAAAGCAGGGTAATTGCTAATTGCTAATTGGGGAAGAAAAAAATAAGTAAAGCGGTGGAGACTTGCCCTAACGCGGGGCTATCCGTTGCAGTTCTTTGGCTTGTTCTAAAATTTTCTCGAAGTCTTCTTCGCTCAACCGCTGAATGTAGTTGATTTTGAACTCTTCTAGAAAGTCGCACAGCAGCAGTTGTATTTCTTGCCAGGTTTGCTGCTGTTGCAGTTCGGTTCCTAAAGCTTGCCCGAAATGTTGGACTAGCTGGCTTGAGAGTTTCATGCCTATGGGGTCTTCGGTGGCGATTTTGAAGGCTTCGTAGGCATCTTGGGGGCCGAGGGTGGCTAATTTTGAGAGTTCTGCAACTAATTGCTGTGCTAGCTGTTCGGGCAGGTTTCCCAGGCCGGGTACTTGCTTCCATCCTTGATAGAGGGGGGATTGTTTGAGGAAGCTTTCAATATTGTACCGGAGGAGGGCTTCTAGGTCGGGCTGGAGTTGGGGGAGGACTTTGTAGACGGTTATTTGGACGAGATGGGTGGCGATCGCTTCTATTTCATTGATATTGTTGATGTCGAGATAGCGCTGTTTTGGGGATTTAAAGAGTTGACGAGCGAGTTCGCCTGTGGTGATTGATTGTTGCATCTGGTTGATGAGTTGAATTACTACAACTTCGGTCAATTCTTGAGCGAAGTTGGCGACGAAACCTCGGCTGATTTGGGTGCGTATGGGTTGGAGATCCGGCATTTTGGCTTGGTGGATGCGAATTGTGACGGGTAATACTCGCAACAGGCGCCAGAATGGGAGCAGCAGGAAGATGTCGTACCATCGCCAGAGCATGGCCGATCGCCAAGTGACGCTGCGGTGGCGGCGGCTGATCGAGTAGGTACGGGCTAGAAATTCGATCGCGAATATGGCAATGAATGGCAGGTCAATTAGCCAGAAGTTATCGGTGAATTCGCCGTTGTCTCCGATCGCGCGGTAATAGTTGGTGGCGATTAATGGCTTGATTTTGGAGTCAAACCACTGGATTTCTTTTTGCCAGTCTTGTTTGTTTAAATAGTCAGGGCTCCAAAATCTTTGGAATGATTGTTTAGCGGAGTCTTCTGGATTCGGGACGCGATCGCGCATCCGGTCTTTTATTTTTTCTAGGGTGCCACTTTTTGATGCTACTCGAAAGGGATCTTCATCGATCATTTTCGCGCTCAGATTGTTTATTTCCTGCAATTTTGCTGCTACTTGGGGAGAGGGCAATCCTGTTTGCACTACTTGAATTTTTAATTCTTCTAAGGTTTCCAGATATTGCTGGGTGTCTCGGTGCGGTTTAATTCCTTTAAATGGGTCGTATACTTGAGTTAGAACTGGGAGTTGCCGGAAGTAGAAATCTCGTCCGGGGACGTAAGTTATGTCAAATAATACTAGGCTTAAATTTCCTAGGGCGACCAGTGCCATGAACCGCTCGAACCAAGGTACTTTTGGTGATTTTTTGCGGGAGTTTGGAGTTGGAGAGGGCAGTAGTTTTGGTGTCACTAGCGGTTCCTAATTAAGTAGACCGATCGAAATAGATGTAACTGGTAATAGCTGAAAAAAGGAAACAGGGAAAACTGGCTAAGTGTCCGATCGAGCTCGGATGGCGATCGCGGAAGCTAGTCTTTATTTTAACGTGCGTTTGTTGGGGATTTTTGGATTGTTAATTATGCCTGGTTAAGTTAAATATTTTACGGGTAAAATATTAAGGTCGATCGAACTTGACGGAAGCTGTGGCTCCCGTTAGTGTGCTTCTCTCTGGCAATAAAATTATATCTCAGGCGGAATCCTTAGTTTTTTTGGCGTTGCAGTGCTCACGGGGCTGGCAATAAATGACTATTTCTGTTTGATATACGGGCTATTTGACCGCTAAATCAAATGTATTGCACGCAGCGGAGTCTAAGGTTAGATGTGGACTTCGAGTTTGAGGTCAAACCCTCAAGAGAGTTATACTTGCTCAGGGGCGGCAGTCTGGTGAGAGCGCCCCCTCTGATGGCGAGGGTGGCTGCCGCCTCCGTAAGGTTCGAGGTTTCGCCTCTACAAAAACCAGCTCGCGATCGGACTCTTGAATAATATAAAACCCTTCCTACTAATTTTGTTCGCATTTTTTTAATATATGACATACTGCCTTAATCTCGATTGCCCAAGAGACAAGCGTCAGAACCCACCAGGCACAAAGTATTGTCTTAATTGTGGTTCAAAGCTGCTGCTAAAAGACCTTTATGCAGCAACTGAACCGCTACGCGATGGGGGATTTGGCAGGACTTTCCGAGCTGTTAATCATGGAAAATTTGAGGAATTGTGCGTGATTAAACAGTTGTCACCCCCTCAAGAGTTTCAGCGGAAGCCCGGTCATTTTAAAAAATATGTTCGACTGTTTGAACAAGAGGCAAGGCGGTTATACGAACTGAAGCACCCGCAAATTCCTCAGTTAATTTCTTATTTTGAGGAAGATGGGCGCTTGTATTTAGTGCAAGAGTTTATTGATGGCAATAATTTAAAGGATGAGTTAGATAAGTACGGTGCTTATAGCGAAATTAAAACTTGCGAACTGCTGTTAGATTTGTTACCTTTATTGAAGTTTCTTCACGACCGCAATGTGATTCACCGCGATATTAAGCCGGAGAATGTGATCCGCCGATCTCGCGATCGTAAGTTAGTGCTGATAGATTTTGGGGTTTCCAAACAGGTAGTAGCTGCTGCTCCCACCAAAACAGGAACGAAGTTGGGAACTCCCGGCTACGCGGCTCTAGAACAGCGTCACGGTAGGGCTGTTCCTGCTAGCGACCTTTATAGTTTGGGGGTGACTTGCATTCGCTTGCTGACTTCTGTTATGCCTTATCTGGATATCTACGGGGACATTCACGATGACCTTTACGATCCCCTTGAAGGCCGGTGGCTTTGGAGAGAGGCTTTGCCAAAAGGAACACAAATTAGCGAGGATTTAGGTCAGGTTTTGGATAAGTTAATTCAGGAATATGTTAAAGATCGCTACAAATCTGCTGTGGAAGTTTTGGATGCTTTAAAACCTCCTGTTGTTGTTGTCCCCGTGCTGGAAAAGTCGCAGCAGGCAACTGTTGTTAGTCCTTCGGTTCCTACTCAACCTGTGACTGATACTCAGCTAGTTTCTGTGAATTTAGAGTCGGAAAAAGGTATTGATTATTCTCACTTGGCAAGGCTGCTGGCTGCTAAAAATTGGCGTGGTGCTGATGAGGAAACTTCTGCGAAAATGCTGGAGGTGATGCAGCAAAATTCACGGGGTTATTTGAGTGAGGAAGATATTAGGAAGTTTCCAGCTAAGGATTTGCAGACTATCGATCAACTTTGGGTGCGGCACAGTCACCGCAGATTTGGTTTTTCTGTGCAAAAGGGTTTGTGGCTCAAGTTGGGGGGAAAGCCTGGTGTTTATGATGCTACAGTTTGGGAGAAGTTTGGCGATCGCGTGGGCTGGCGGGTTAACAGTCAGTGGGTATACTATTCGGAGCTGAATTTTACTTCTAAAGCAAAGCCTGGACATTTGCCGGGGGGGACTGTTTTTGGGTGGGAAGGCGGGGTTTTGTGCGGTGTTTTGGGTTTGGGTGGGATCTGGTTTCTGCTGTCGCGGCGGGATTTGTAAAGGGAAGGTAGAAGGTAGAAGGCAGAATTTATTAGTCAGGCTGCACCCCAAGCGTAGTCCAAGTGTTATAGCAATCCTTGCAGGAGTCGTAATTTTTTTACCCCACCCCAACCCTCCCCGATGCCTTGGGGAGGGAGTAAGAAATTCACAAATGATGCGAGGATTGCTATAGTCATGAAATAGTTTTGAGTTGCGAATTAAAGAGTTAACAAGTTTTGAGTTTAATTATCTGTTATGTAGAAAATAGCCCTAAAAAAAGCGAAAAATAAGATATAATCACAAACCCTTTTTTTTGTGCTATGTTCTTAGAGAAGGGCAAGTTTGCAAAGTCAAAAGCCAGTCCTCGGCCCTGCAAAAGCAGGGGGACTGGCTTTGGCTCCAATTTACCAAGGAGATTTATTTAGTATGTTGCAAGAAAAACGTCTCAAGCCGTGGACTATAGTTCGCTCGCTTCCAAATGTGGAAAAGGTTGTTGTGGGTGAGTTTCGCAGTTGGTCTGATGCAGACGGTCACTTGAAAATTCTCAAACGGATGGTTCCGGCGGATCGATTGAGTGTTGTGTTCGATCCGGTAGTTCAAGCGTAACGTCGCTGGTAAATTGATCAGCGTGCGATCGCTCTTTGATCTAAGCGATCGCCTCTTTTTTTAGATACTATTTTTTGACATAAAAAATGCGATCGCTAAACAGGCGATCGCAAATTGAATCATTGTCCTTAACTGCGGCGAATTTCCGTAATTTGGTCGGCAACATCCAAAATTCTTTGGGGCATCGATGGCCCGGTAAAAATCATATCCAAATGATGGGGCTTGTTGTCAATCAATGCCACCACTTCGGCTTCGGGAATCAAGCCCAAATTAACCGCTAAACTCAATTCATCGAGAATAACTAAGGAATAACGACCTTCACGCACCGCATTTTGAACATACTGCCACAATTGTTCGATCGATCGCGTCTCCAGCTCATCTAAATCGGCCTTCTCAATGCAGCGTGACAAATCGCAGCGCACCCAATCTAAATTTTGCCCCAGCCGCACCGGATGCTGGTGCCCTTGATTAATTCCCCCTTTGAGGAACTGCACCGCTAGCACGGGAGCTCCCTGTCCTGCAATTCTGAGGGCCTGAGCCATGACACTGGTAAAAAAGCAGCGGTGCGGGCCTGTAAAGACTTGCACCAGCCCTTGAACTGTGTAGGGCAAGCTGTGGGTTAAATTGAGTTTAGGGGTTTGTAACTGAGCAACCATAGGGCAATATTTAATCAGCAACTAAGTCTTGAGTGCAGCTCCGACCTTGGCGTGGCTGAAGCCTGCTTGACAATATATAGTGTACTGGGCCGAGTGCACATCGGATCGAACACTAGATATATAAGTTCTCAAAAGCTAGCGGCAGTGGCATTCGCAGTCATTTGTTCGATTTTTGAACTAAATTAGCACTTAGGCAGAAACGGGGTTTTTTACCAAAATACGGCGTGGAGCTTGACATTTATACAGTTATAGGGTGAAAAACCACGGTGATGAGAGCATTTTTTGTAGGTTGGGTTGAGGAACGAAACCCAACAATCAAGCGTGGCGTTGGGTTTCGTTCCTCAACCCAACCTACGGAAGTTATTTAATCCACGATCCTTAGATAGTTAGAGGGTGAAAAACCAAGGTTATGAGAGTCTGGCTTCGTCCAGGGCTTTTAAGAAAAGGTACACACATCGCGTAAAATTTGAATGTCGCGGCACTAGGAGCAGGGACTGTGAGAGTGGTGATTCTGGGAGGGCCAGGAGCGGGAAAGGGAACTCAGGCTGAACTACTGTGCAGCAATTTGAGCCTTCCTTTGCTGGCTGTGGGGGACATTCTACGGGAGGCGATCGCAGAAGACACAGATTTAGGCAAGCTGGCGGTGTCTTATGTCGAAAAAGGGGAATTAGTTCCCGACGCAACTATGATTGAATTCTTTCGCCGCCGACTGCTGCTGTGGGATGTCTTTAATGGCTGGGTGTTGGAGGGCTATCCGCGAACGGCTTTTCAAGCTGAGGAGTTGGATTTTTTATTAGAGGATTTGGCTCAGCAGCTAGATTGGGCCGTTTGGCTGAAAGTGCCGATCGAGGTTTTGCTGAGCAGGTCGATCGAGCGCGATCGATCGGATGACCATCCTGAAATTTTGCAGCGCCGGCTCGATTTATACCACGAGCAAACTATCCCGATTTTAGATTATTACGAGCATCGCAACAAGCTGTTAACTGTCGATGGCGACCAATCCCCAGAACAAGTCCAGCAGGAGCTTCTCAAATTGATCGAGGCTAAGGGCCAATCGGCATAAGATTTTAGATTTTAGATTTTAGATTTTAGATTGCATAACTGCATATTTATCGAATCAAAAAAACCGGAAGATTAATACCCAATTTTAAATTTTTAATGCCCAATTACCCATTACCAATCACCTAAATATTATGTCTTTCCAACGTCCAGATGGCAGACAACCAAATCAAATTCGTCCGATTAGTTTCGATCGACAGTTTACCAAATTTGCTAGCGGTTCCGTACTGGCGAAAAGTGGCGATACTCAGGTACTTTGCAGCGTTACAATCAAGCCGGGAGTGCCTAGATTTCTGGAGAATACCGGACAAGGTTGGCTAACAGCGGAATACCGAATGTTGCCGGGATCTACACCGCAGCGGCAAGAGCGGGAATTTATGAAATTATCGGGACGGACTCAAGAGATTCAGCGGTTGATTGGGCGCAGTTTGCGATCGTGCTTGGATATGCAACTGTTGGGAGAACGCACCATACTTGTCGATGCGGATGTTTTGCAAGCGGACGCTGGGACTCGCACGACTTCAATTACTGGCGGGTTTGTGGCTGTGGCTGATGCTTTGAATAAGTTGGTGCAAAAAGGTGATTTAGTGCGATCGCCCATTATTCGTCAAGTGGCGGCGGTGTCTGTGGGGCTTTTGGAAGGGGAGCCGTTTTTAGATTTGAATTATCTTGAAGATGTGGCGGCTGAAATTGATTGTAATGTGGTAATGAATGGAGATTTGAATATCATCGAAATTCAGGGAACTGCGGAAGATGGAAGTTTTAGTCGGAGTCAGTTAAATCAAATTTTGGATGTGGCAGAAACTGGGATTCAAGAATTGTTGGAGGCTCAGCGGCAGGCTTTGGTGGAGTAGTCCGGCAGTCCGGCAGGGGTTGAAACCCCTGCCTCAAAGCTAAAGTCCTCTTAAGAGGACTGAGAAGAAGAATTTTTCAACTCATTAGTCCTCTTCAGAGGACTTTAGCTATTAGCCAGGGAATTCATTCCCTGGCGGACTGGCGGGCGGGCGGGAGGACTGGCGGACTGACGATTTAAGTTGACACAAATGGACACGGTGCGGTGTCCCTACGGGGATCGATATGGGGTGTACTTCATAAACCTGCAATTTGCTGTATATATCCAAAACTAAACTTCGTCGCTCTTACCTATTGCCTTTCGCACTTTCTCAACTTGGTTAGGTGCTTCCATTTCATTGAAGAGTCGAATCGCTTCTTGAAACGCAGTCTGACTCTTCTCGGCATCACCCATCTTTTGGTAAGTTAAGGCAAGTTGATAATTAGCCTCAGCTAGATCGCATTTTGCGCCGATTTTGTCTAGCAATTCGATCGATTCTGAATGATGCGAAAGCGCTGTTGTAAAATCGGATTGTTCTCGATAAAGCTCTGCCATACCACTTAAAGCTTTAGCCTTAACCTGAGTGTAGTGACTTTTTTCTGCAAATGCGATCGCTTGGCGGAACATTTCAAAAGATTTTTCAGTTTTTCCTAAATTTTTATAGGTTAGACCCAGAAACAATAAACTGTAACCCGTAGACCAAGCACTTAAAAGCTTTAATTTAAATAGTTCACTATCTTCAACTTTTTTAGCAAATTCAAATGCTTTATTTTGAACTCTTAATGATGAATAACAAAACGCTAAACAAAACCATGATTCTACCGCAAATCTATGATATAATTTATTTTTAGCAAGTAAATTTGCCAATTCAAAATTGCTGATTGCATTTTCTATTTCTCCGATGTCCAGTTTACAGAGTCCTATATTAACATAACTAACTATATTAAAATTTTTTAAATTAAAATCAATGGCGATATTGTTGGATATTTTGTGGTATTGAATGGCTTTATCAATAGAGCCAGTTAGCCAGTAGAGATCGCCTAATATATTATAGAGGCTGCTCAATGAATAGCTGGGTTGAATATAGTTTATTATTTTAAGAGTTGCAGAAATCATTTGTTTTAACAATCCCAAACGATAAAATGAAACACCTAATGCTTCACCTTTTTCCCATTGATTATCTCTTGGTTTGATCAGAATCTCAGCAGCTAATTCAAAATTTTCAATTCCTATATAGTGATAATAAGCTTCAACAGCTCTTAATGCCTGTTGTACTGTCTCTACTATTTCAACGCTTTCAGTCCAAAACTCTGCTGCTTTGCGATTCGCCTCTTCCCAATCTTCACTTGCTCTCAGTCGGGCGATCGCCTCAGCCCGAATCATCGGATGCAGCCAATATTCTCCCTTATTAAACTCTACCAAAGAGCGATTTTCGCAGCGATTCAACACCCGTCGCTTCTGTCCTTCTGGCACATCCCAAAGTAAGCATAATAGTCCCTCAGTGCGGACAGTCGGCACATCCTGATAGCGATAGCATCCCAAACGGCAGAGGAGTTTATAGGCTGCGGGGTCGAGTTCTTGGAGACGGTTAAACTGAC
Organism: Microcoleus sp. SVA1B4; assembly: GCF_036700545.1. NCBI lineage: Bacteria > Bacillati > Cyanobacteriota > Cyanophyceae > Oscillatoriales > Microcoleaceae > Microcoleus > Microcoleus sp. SVA1B4. The sequence continues at coordinate 44,916 of NZ_JAUBPB010000014.1, read as the reverse complement.
TGGTAACTAAATTGTTTAAATCTGTCTTAACCAACGGATCGGCGCTATTTTCCCGCCAATAAGCCACCATATTTCCATCAAAGTCTTCTCGAATTGCACCGCGCAAAATACCCATTGCTTTTGCATTACCTCCATAGGTGTTGTGCATTGCATTGAGAGTCGGAATATCAATATCAATATCAATATTGCGACTGCCGAAAAACTGTTGCCATGCCGGTTCATCCAATCCGAGTAATTCGTAATGATCGACAGTCACTTCAGGATCGCACAGGCGATCGCGACTGGTAATTAGCGTCACTGACAGTAACGTCGAGTCAGCCAAAATTCGCAGCAATTCTATATAGCGGCGATGGGGTTGAATAAATCTACCTAGTCCATCTAGCGCTGGTTCCAGGTTATCAATCAACACTCCTACTTTGCGCGTTTGAAGTTGCCGTTTGAGCCGGCCAAGCATCACCCCAAATTCCCGCCCCGGTTCTTCATCAAAGTCTCGCTTCAGGCATTCTTCAATCACGTTTTCGACGGGAGTAATATTCTCCGTCTCCTTCGCCATCGGGATTTCTAGCACTAAATCAAACCCTTGGGAATTGAGATATTGCCGCGCCAAGGTTGTTTTACCTATACCGCCGGATGCTTTGATGACGATGATTTTTGCGCCTTGGTTGATATAGGTGTTGAGGGAGGCGATCGCCCCTTCGCGTCCCACAAAATTCTGGTTTGGTATTGAGGGATGTGCGATCGATCCCTCAACCTCTAGAAAATCCGAGTTGGGATTTGACGTATGAATTTTGACCAAAGTATTGTCATATTGCTTCTGAGCAAATTGGTTGCCCCATTCAGCATAGGAACAGCCCAGCAGCAAGCGACACAAGCCATCGACCAGCCAAAGTTCAGAGGTATTTCGTTTTCCTTTCAGTAAATTTAATACAGCTTGGTCTGAGGGGCAGCGGTCAGGATCTATTCGGTTTTGCCAGTGGACGATAAGTTCACCTGTGCGGGCGCGGCTATTTCCGGGTTTTTTATATCTTTTCTCAAACTCGGTCAGTAAGCTTCCTTGCAGGTCTGGACATACATTCACCGAGACATTGGCTAGGCTCATGGAGGAATGGCGCTAATGCGGACTGTACTTTTAGGTGTTTCAGTGATTTTAGCAGCGAAGTTGGCTTAAAGTTGGCTTTTTTATAATTTGGCTTAAAGTTGGCTTTAAAAGTATCTTTTAGTGTCCCTATTAAACTTAACTTCTGAATACACTCTAGTCATGGGTTAGCTCACCCCATGAAATCAAATTTGATACCGAGTTCAAAGAATACAACTTCAAAAACTAATCGAGGTAATTTTTCAATGCCTGAACAATATAAAGGATACGATCGCACAGAACAAATAGAACAGCGAAACGGAGAAGTCGTCGATTCTGACTTTAATCTTGATTCTGTTGTTACCTACGTGCTCAAAAATCATCCAGAGTTGAACGAAGGAATTGATGAGTTAGTGAAGCAGTATCGCTGCTTCATCTACCTCTGTGGTGTATTTAGTAGTACCTTAAATGTGCCATCCCAGGAAATCGACAAGATATGGCACGGTCACATACTGCATACCAAGGACTACGCAGAGTTCTGCAATGCAGTAGCTGGTCAGTTCATCCACCACAATCCTTTTCCCGAGGAAGAGAAGAACGATCCTCAAAGGATTGAGCGTGCTCGACAAAAATTAATTGAGGCTCAGCAAAAGCACTTTGGACGGCTGGTATTTCAGAATGTCTCTGCTATTTGCAGCAGTGGAGGCTGTGGCGACTAGCTAAGTTTTAGTGATAGCTAATCTTCTCCCACAGTAGGAGGGTAGGCAATGCTAGCTCTCCTGCTTAGACAATAAGTGCGATCGCGCTTACCAGATTTTGATTATTTAGAGTTCAGTTATGAATTTATCTAACCCTTGAAGCACACATTAATTGAGTGCGAACCGGGTTATGTGAAACACATAACTTTTAATTCGATTGCCCAATGCAAATACACAACCAAACATTACAACTGGAGTAACTACAATGTCCTTACCAACAACTGATAATGACTGGGACTTGAAAAGTGGCAGTAGGGATTATTTTGACAACAACCCTGCAACACCTACCTGGTCACCAAATCAGGATGCGTCACCTCAATTGAAGGATGTTGCCCGTAACCTCAGCCAAAAGCTGGGGGTTCCTATAAACGGTTTCTTAGGACTTTCAGGAGGCTATATCTATGAACAGTCTCGTGCATACAAAGGCCCCCATGCAGGAATAGATTTCTCCGCAGGTGCGGGAACTTCCATTAAAGCCGTTGTTTCAGGCACCATTGAAAACGTCTCGAACCAAGGAGCTGGTGGTTTCTTCATTGCTGTTCGTGGTAACGACGGCAAGCGTTGGATTTATGGTCATATAACTAACTCACGCGGATTAGCTAATGGGCAAACCATTCAGGCCGATCAAGAGGTTGGCAAAGTTTTCAATCTAAGCGGCCCACACCTTCACCTGGAAGTTCACACCGATTTCAATGCCCCAAAAACCGGCTTCTTCCAAAACAGCGGGAATCCTGCTAGTATTGCTCTCTTGAAGCAGCAAACAATGAGTCCGCTCCAAGCTTTTTCGCAGTTGAATAACGGAGGCGGTAGCAATCCGAAGCCACCAACGCAAGGAGATGACATCATTACTGGTAATTCTGCTAGCAACAACTTAACTGGTCTTGGAGGTAATGACAAGATATACGGACAAGATGGCAACGACACCCTCTACGGTGAAGCAGGTAACGACTACCTGAACGGTGGTGCAGGTAATGACTACCTCGATGGCTATGCCAGCTTCAACAGAGCCGATTTCGACACCTTAGAAGGAGGGACTGGGGCTGATACCTTCGTTCTGGGAAATACCCGTCAGGGGATGTTCTACCAAGGAAACGGCCAAGCTACGATTAGTGACTACAACTTCCGCGATGACTACATCCAGTTGCGCGGTAATGCCAGTCAGTATCGCCTCATCAATCAGGGCAATGACAAGCTCATACAAACTACGGCCGGAGACACGCTGGCTATTGTCAAAAACGTGCCTGACCTGAGCTTTAATGTCACGTCTTCCCGTCGGGATTTTAAGTTTGTTTAACTTGCTTGTGCATCTACAAAAAATAGTATCTTTAGCAAGACTGGAAACTTGTGACAGGGTGTAGCGCTAAATGCTTACACCCTTTTTTCTGATTACTGGATTTGAGACGAAAATTTACTACTTGTGCTATAATTGAATAAAAATCTTTGTAATTACCAATTGCTAAGATAATGCAATCTGAAAAAATATCAATTTCCCTATCACAATCGCTACTACAGTTTATTGAAAGCTACAAAATTGCTAAAGGATGCAACTCGCCCTCCCAAGTAATAGAAGTAGCTTTGGAATTGCTGCGGAATCAAGAACTAGAATCTGCTTACCGACAAGCATCCAGTGAAGTAGACTCCGCCTGGGATCTAACACTTGCCGATGGATTGACAGATGAAACGTGGTGAAATTTACTACGCTAATCTCAGTCCTACGGTTGGTTCTGAGATAGATAAACGCCATCCCGTATTGGTGGTGAGCAATGACGCTAATAACCGTGCAGCCAATACAGTTACAATTCTACCAATTACCTCTAATGTAACCCGTGTCTACCCTTTCGAGGTCTTACTAAATCCAGAGGATAGCGGTTTGCCCAAACCTTCTAAAGTACAAGCACAGCAAGTACGGACAATTTCTAAACAGCGAATCACCAGCGATGTAGTGGGAAGTTTGAGTGAGGAAATCATGCAGTTAGTAAATGCGGCTCTCAAACTGCATTTAGATGTCGATTAACTGTGATATATAGGCGTTTTTTTTCGTGGCACGGGCGTCCCGCCTGTGCGCTCAATCGCGGGCGTCCCGCCTGTGCCAGGCCAAGCTTTTAAGCTATAATAGCTGCGTAACGTCGAGGTAAGTAAAAAAGTAACATGGATCAAACTTCTACAGTTACAATTAGCAATACATCTTATCAAACCCTCGCAGAAATCTCTGCACTCTCAGGAAAACCAATCGAAACAGTTCTCGAACAAGCGATCGAACAATACCGAAGACAACAGTTTTTAGCAGCAGCCAACCAAGCTTATCTTGCCTTACGCGATCGCCCAGAAGCTTGGCAAGAAGAACTTGAAGAACGGGAAGCTTGGGATATCACTTTAGAGGATGGTTTAGAATGACATCCGCCAAACCATCGCGGGGTGATATATGGCTGATTGACTTGAACCCAACACGAGGAAGAGAGCAAGCTGGCAAGCGTCCCTGTCTAGTGACATCTGTAGATTTATTCAATCAGGGTGCTTCGGGATTAGTTGTGGTACTACCAGTCACATCGAAAGATAAAGGAATTCCCTGGCACGTCGAAGTTAACCCCCCAGAAGGAGGACTTAGACAGCGAAGTTTCATTAAATGTGAAGATGTGCGATCGATCAGTATAGAAAGATTTTTTGAACTGTGGGGTACAGTTTCTCCCACAACATTAATGATGGTAGAAGAAAGACTGCGTATTCTTTTGAATTTATAGCTAAAAAAAAATTAGCTTTCATACAGATAAATATCCCTTTCATTCCCCTGACTGAATTTGACTCCTCACCCACTGCCTAAACCCTCGAATCATCGATGTTTCACCCACATCTTTTTGCGTTCCCAAAAATCCCATAATCCCAGATGGCGACAAAAAAGGAAAGTGAGGAGAAACCTCGCGTTCTACATATTCCAATACGGTTCAGATAAGACACTCAGGGAGACAAAACCCTGTGAAAAACAGATACTGCGATTTCTTCGCTATGCGCTCGTAATGACAAAAAAAAATTAACTGAACCGTATTGATTGATATCCAACCAATAACAAATTACTAATCACTAATCACCAATCACCAAGGACTCCCAATCATCACAAAAGCCGACCAATAATAAGGATGCGACAACTTTAAATCCGCAAACCCTTGCAGCGAAGTCGGCAACTCCACCCCCTCACCCCGACTCAAACCCCGCAATCGGCCACCCTCCAAACGCACATCTCCCCGCAACATCGCAATTTGCGCTTGTCGCAGCGCCGCCCCCTTAATTCGCGCCGTCTTCAACTGCTGGTAAAACTCACTCATCAATCCCAAAGTACCTTCATCACTCACGTACCACAAACTTCCCAAAGCCGTTTGCACCCCCGCTTGCAGCGCCAACCCCCCAAAACCCAACTCCGCTTGTGCATCTCCCACCGCAGTCCGACAAGCACTTAAAACTAACATATTCACCTGCGGATCATTCAATCTCAAATCCCGTAATTGATCCATTCGTAGCCGACTATTCCACAACTGAATAAAAGAATTATTCGGTACTCCAGGTCGAAATTCGCCGTGAGTAGCTAAGTGAATAATCCCAAAAGGCCGGCTTTGATGCTGTCGCTTCAAATTCTCCAAAGTGAAACCCTCATTGAGAAAACTAACTCCGGGCCACTCTCTAGAAATAGCGGCTATTTCAGCAGGAACCGCAGGTAAAGGATTCAACTCGGAAAATTCCGAGGCACCCATTGCTAAAACTTGAGAATTTCTGAGATCGACGTAGCGGGTATCTGTTAAATTAATGCTGGGCATGAGGCTGAGATTGTACTTTTCCACCAAAAATTGCTGTCCGTCGTGCAAAGCAGCAAAGGGCATACCTCTCAAACCTCGATCGACAACAAAGGAAATAGTATCAGTTCCGCACTTTTTCAAACTGTCCTCTAAAGGCGCAATCATCCACTTATAAAGCTGTTGGGAAGATGGTAGATAACTCGTAGTAGCCCGCACCCCCGGTTTGGTAATCTCATCCCTGAACTGAGTGACAACTTTCAGCAGTTCTGCCCGGTTCGCAGCCGGCACACTTTTGTGAACCACTTCACCGCAAGAAGTGATCAGCATTAAATTTAATTCTTCGGGCTGCGAGAACAGATAAATTAAGCTGGGTTTCGTGCCGGTTTGTGCGCCCACGGATGCTAACTTTTTTTTGATTTCCTCTGGGGATACCAACTCGTCCCTGATGTTGATGCCTAAATATTCCCCGAATTCTTGGCTGAAAGATTTGTCCAGCAGAGACAAAGCGGCCGATATTTGGCCTGCCTCCAAATTCCTGCCGATGTCGCCGCGAAATGCTGACTGAATAACTGAATCTCTGATATTTGAATTGATGAAATTTCTCAGTTCTCTGGGAGAGTGCATTCTTTCGGGTGGCATCCTGTCTCCCGGTTTTCCTATATCTTGCGATATTCTGTTTTGGTTCTGCCGCTGTTCGCGACTAAATGGTTGGTTGCGATCGGGGAAAAGCGATCGCCCTCTATCGAATGGCGGTATATCCCTTGGTAATGTTGGCGGCGATTTTGGATTATTGAAATCAGAGGGAGTGGGAGGAGTAGGAATAGGAATAGGAATAGGAATAGGAATAGGAATAGGAATAGGAGGAGTAGGAGTAGGAGGAGTAGGAGTAGGAGGAGTAGGAGTAGGAGGAGTAGGAGTAGGAGGAGTAGGAGTAGGAGTAGGAGGCTCTCCCATTGGTTGGTTGGTAGTGACGATCGCACTATTGCCCTGAGTGTAAGAATTGATGAAAGATCGCCCTTGAGTAATCGTACCTGAAGCATTGCTGGCGATCGCCCCAGCAGTACCGTTAGTCGTCGCATCTCCCACCGCAAAAGGTATCGGCGGATTGACATCGCCGCCACCGTGGCGGATCGTAACTGTACCGGGTTGAGTGTCGCCAAGAGTCGAGATGCTAATAGGAGTCCCGTTTTGGTCAAAAGTACCCGTCACTCGAACTAAACCCGGAGTTGCGATCTCAACATTACCGCCCGCAGCATCGATCGATGCAACACTGATATCATTTTGAGCGTTAAGATTTACTCTAGAAGTGCGATCGGAACTAACAACAGGATTAACATTTATTCGTCCAATTGCAATTTCGTTTCCAGCTAAAATTCCGACACTTTCAACAGCACTTATATTACCCGTGCTGACAGTTCCCCTGCTGCTAGTTACATCAACTGCAACTCCCTGCAAATCCCCTGAATTCACATCCAGCGGCGCTGTTAAATTGACATTTCCTGTTGTAGCGTCCGTATTGCCAATATTAATACTTCCCGTATTGCTAGTTACATTAACTCCAACTCCCCGCAAATCTCTGGAATTTACATTGCCAGAACTTGTCAAATTGACATTTCCTGTTGTGGCGTCGATATTGCCAATATTAATACTTCCCGCATTGCTGTTTACATTAACTCCAACTCCCCGCAAATCCCCGGAATTTACATTTAGCAGCGCTGTTAAATTGACCGTATTTTCTGTTGCTGTAGCGTTTTCAATATTAATACTTCCCGAAGTGCTATTTATATTAACTATTCCTCCCAGCAAATCCCCGGAATTTACATTGCCCGAACCTATTATATTAATATTCCCAATAGATGTAGTATTACCGATCGTAATATTTCCCTGAGCGCTATTGACTTCAACTGCTCCACCTTGTAAAATCCCTGCATTTAAATCGCTGGATGCTCTCAAATTAATAGTGCCAGTGCCAGCGTTAATCGAGGCAACATTCATATTAGTTTGTGCATCCAAATTTACTGTAGGAATGAGGGAATTAACGGGATTTGTGGCGACAGGATTAACAGTTATTGCCCCAGCGTTAATTTCCTGTCCCGCTACAATTCTGACATCTCCAGAAGTAGCGATCGCCCCCGTACTGACACTTCCCGTACTGCTGCTAGCATTGACAGTTGCAGCGTTGAGATTGCCTACCGTTAAGTCCCTAAAAGCTGTCAAATTGATATTCTCAGTTGCTGTAATATTGACTGGTGTAGTATTGGGGACTATAATATTCGGATCGCTCAAAACTCCCAATGCCCCGGAGTTACTGGTAATATCAACATTAGAGCCCTGCAAAGTCCCAAAATTCACATTGCCAAAAGCTCTGAGTGCGATCGCCCCGGAAGTCCCAGTATCGATCGACCCTGTTACTATATTGCCTCGAACAGTATTCAGACTAATACTGCCGTTGATATCAGCACGAGAAATGTCACTTGTCAATATAATATTGTCATTAGCTTGAATATTAATTATCGAACTAGACGTTAATCTGCCCCCAACTAGCACTCCTGCTTCCCTGCTTTCGATATTAATTTGACCGCCATTAATATCTCTAGTTGCGATAATTCCCGGCGCTGACAAAATCACCGGCCCGCCAGCCGAAATATTTTCAACAGAAATCAAATTATTCGATAAAATAGACGCAGGAGTAAATATTGCATCGTCACCTAAAGGATTAGGTTGTTCATTATCACCCGGAGTATCCGTAGGAGAATTAGGAACATTAGGAGAATTTGCCAAGTTTTGTACTCCAGCCCGCAGAATTAAGGCCGGACTACTGGTTAAAATAGCAATATCGGGATCGCCACTCAGATTTTCCCTACCCAATGCAATATCGGGGCCGGTAATTGTAATCTCCTCGGCAACAATGCTCCCCCTCGCCTCGACTTTCAGCGAAACTCCGGTATAATCTCCAAAGAAAACATCTCCTTCCGAACTGATAATCGGGTCAAATAAACTGACAAAGTTTCCCGGCATTCCCGACAAATTGCGAATCGAAAAATTGCCACCCGAAACAAAGTGGGCATCCCCCGAAATAACACCGTTGCTAACCCAACTCAAATTGCCGCCGCTTTGGAATTGCGGGGGAAGAGATAAGCCGCCGATCGCATTTTGAGTGAGAATATCAATAGTGCGAGATCCCTGAATGTATAAATTCCCCCCAGCCTGCGCCAAAAAAGGATTCTGGGCGCTGTCCCTGACCCGCACCGCATCCCCACCCAGCAAACTCAAATCCCCCGTAGTTTGCAGCCTAGCGCCCGCTAACGAGAGATTGTCCGCAGCCCATAAATTCGCACTTCCCGCATTCAACTGCGGCAGCCCAGACACATTAGCAGCAATCGCCACATCCCCAGAATTCACCTGCAAACCAGACCCCACAAGCCGCACAGAACCGTCATCAGCAACCGCAACACCCGCCGCCTGATTTTGCCCAGTACCTGTCAGCAACTGCGGCAAAGAAACAGGATTCAAAGTCTGTGGAGAATTACCAAAATTTCCGCCCGTTGCTATTTCCAGACTCAACAAATGCCCCGGTTGACTAATGCGGAGAACCTGATTTCCCGGAATAGCAGCAACAGTAATTTGCCCGCCCGCAGCCGACAACTGCCCGGTACTAACAACCGTACCGCCAAGCAAAGCCAAATTTTGCCCCGGAGTCACCGCTAAATTGCCAGCATTAACAATACTTCCCGGTACACCCGGACTAAAATAAAAAGCATTTGGCGTACCCACCAACGCGCTAAAATTATTTGTACCTGCAGCATTAAACCAATTTGAACCAAAACCGACACCATTCGCAGTAGTTGCAGTAAAAGCCGCCGGCACGTTCAAACTCGCGTTCGGGCCAAACACAATCCCCGCAGGATTAATTAGAAACAGATTAGAATTGCCGCCCGTGACAGTAATTAAACCGTTAATGAGCGAAGCGTCCCCGCCAGCAATTCGAGCTAATATATTTTGAATAGCCGAATTAGTCAGAAAATTAGCAATTTGACCTTGATTCAAGCCAAACTGCCCAAAACTGTGAAAAAGATTCGCGCCGTCTCCCGACAAACTGCCGCCGTTGATATCATAGCGGTTGCCGATCGGGGTGACAACAGTACCCGTACCGTCAGCAGCAGGCACTATGGGCTGTGCTTGCGCGAAAGTATTAAAAATTAACAAAGAAAAGGGACAAATAAATAGCGCAACCTTTTTAATCTTTAAGTTGGCATTTTTCATAGTAGCAAGTAAAACTATCTCAATTGCCTTAATTATCGCACTTGCAAACAACTTACCTCTAAATTACACATTAATTCGCTCATGACAACTCCCAAAATCAAAAGCCTCTACACAGACGGCGCTTGTTCCGGCAACCCAGGCCCAGGTGGCTGGGGTGCAGTAGTTTGTTTCGCCGACGGCAAATGTCACGAACTCGGAGGTGCAGACCCCCAAACCACTAACAACCGCATGGAAATGCAGGCTGCCGTCGCAGCGCTGGAATTTTTTGCAAATTCCGGTCAAACCGAACCTGTCACCGTTTACACCGACAGCGAATACGTTAAAAACGGCATCACTAAATGGATTCAAGGCTGGAAAAATAAAGGCTGGAAAACCTCAACGGGCAAAGATGTTGTCAACCAAGACCTCTGGCACCTGCTAGACAAGCTGAATTCCAGACAAATCAAGTGGGAACACGTCCGCGGCCACTCCGGCGACTTCTACAACGACAGATGCGATGAAATCGCCCGCAGCTTCTCGCACAATCTCACTCCCGAACTGCAACAGCAGAAACCAACGGGAGACGAGGCCGGGGCGGGCACGGGGGCACCGCCCCTACGCTTTGACAACACAATTGTTTCGGAAGAAACGGACGTAACTGGTAACAAAACGATAGAATCCTATGTCATAACTTCTGACCTTCCGATCTCCAACTCTACCATGATGGATTCAACTGCCGATACCCTGGAGAACTTGCCCCGCGAGGTGAGGGTTCAGGACCTCCGCAATCTGATCGAAACGTTGCACATCGCCGACGAGGTTGCGACGAAAGGCTACTTGATTACCAGTTCTGAACTGGCTGATTTGATGGATGTAAATGCCAGCGCTGTCACCAGTCGTGGAGACAACTGGGTTTGGCGAAATTGGGTAGTGTCGCGGGTGCGGCGCGAGGGCAACCAAATTCTCTGGCAATTAGAGAGAATTGACCACGTTAGTACAACTGATTAGTCAGTTGGCAGTTGGCAGTTGGCATTTGGCATTTGGTCAACAGTTAACTGTTAACTGTTAACTGTTAACTGTTAACTGTTAATTAACTAAGGATCGTCAATTAAATAATTTCCCTTTTTTCTTGTGGGATGGGCGTCCCGCCCGCCCAGAAAGGACGGGCGGGACGCCCATCCCACAACAGTCATGAAAAGTGGATTTTATTTAATTCTCATCCCTAACGGTGCAACCGGAGTTCATATAACAGGACGACCATCATCTAAAAGAGCATTAAGTTCTCCGGCAACTTGCCAAGGGTTTCGACCTTTGAACAAAGCAGCAAACACGGCTTCATAGGGATTTCTACCAGTTTTTTTTACTGCTGCGATCGCCTGTTTGTTAGATAATCCCCGCCCGCTAACCAACCAAGCAGCCAAAACCTGTCCTGTACGTCCGATCCCCCCAGAACAGTGAACTACGACCCGTTCGCCTTTGCTATTTGCAGATGCCAAAAATGGTAATATGCGATCGAGCAAAATATCCCTATCTACCAATTCAAAATCGGCAATCGGAGCCCAGCAAACTCGATCGCACCCAAAGATATTCCGATACGTTCCCAGTAAGTCCCCGTAGCGGATGAGTTGGGAATCGGGAAGCAAACAGCAAACTTGCTTGATATTGTGCCCCTGCATAAATTCAATCCACTCAGCAATTTCTGCATCGCGATATCCAGGTCTCGCTGCACCAAATACAATTAATTCAGTCTCCGAAGCCGCCGCAAATTTGTGCATAATGTTTTCAATAATTTTACCTATAATTAAGAAATACCAACAAATCCTGAATCAACAGTGAAAAACAAGAGTTCGATCGCCCTAATGAACTGGCTGCAACCCAAACCAGAAACCGTTTTGCTATGCGACTCAAGTGCAGCAGCTTCTGACATGGCATTTATGCTCAACGGTGAGTGGGATGGGTGCAATAGTTTGGTGCTCCCTAAATCCGACAAGGTAGCAATTGAAGCAGCCGCTAGTTTGCTGGAGACATCGTGGTGCTACCAAAATACTTGCGAACCGGTTTTAATTCGGCTGGAAGTTGACGAATTGCTGCGCCGTTATGGGATTGGAGACAGGTTTTTTATTAATGCTAACTTGCGATGCGCGCAATTGAGCGAATTTTGCTTGGAAAACATTGATTTGAGTTATGCTAAATTAAATTTGGCTAACCTCAGTGGCACTAATTTAAGCAAAGCAAACTTAATGGCGGCACAGATGCAGTCGGCAAATTTGAGTGGCTGTAACTTGAGTAAATCGCAACTTGTGAGGGCGAATTTATTAGGAGCAAATTTATCGGATGCTAATCTCAGAGGTGCCGATCTGAGTTATGCAGATTTAAGCAATGTTTGCTTAACAGGTGCTGACTTAAGAGGTGCAAATTTAGCGAGAACAGACTTAAGAAAAACAAGCTTAGATGGGGCGATTTTTGAGTAATACCAAATCCCGCTTAAATACTTTCTCTCACACCCCGTGGGTAAATCCTGTAAACATTTATCTGCGTTAATCCGCGTATATCCGCCCCCATCTGCGGTTAAAGTTCCAAAGTAATTAACTGAGCAATTTCATCCGTTTGAAAACCCAACGCCATCGGCTTTTGTACTTGAGGAATCACCTGAACATCATAGAGTTCTGTGACAATTCCTTCAAAGCGCAACCAGTGAACGATCGCCCCATTCGTCAAATCAATCACCATCATACCACAGCGAGCCTCAGCATCCTTGGCCAGCAACAGCTCATCCAATTCTAAACCGCTAAAAGTGTTGTCACCTCCCCGAGGTTTCGAGAGTCCGACAATTGCCCAATTTTGCCAAAAAGCTAGTCCTCGCACGTATCCCGGACAAAACGTAATCGCCTCAAATTTCCCTGTATCTAAATCCACATAACCGAATTCTCCTCTCCCCGAATTCAGCAACCACAACTTGTCTTGATACCAGCGGGGTGAGTGCGGCATTGACAATCCCGTAACGATAATATCATTAGATTCAATATCAATAACTATACCGCCGTTTTGTCTGCGATCGCGCCAGCCATCCACCACATCCGACTGACTCGACGCTGTGACATATTTCGCCTCCCCAGCTACCATAGCCAAACCGTTGAGGTGACAGCGGTCTTCGTTGATGTATTGTGAGATAAAACCTGGTTTCCAGACAGGTTTGCAACTGTGGCGATCGCTCAAAGTAGCGATACAATTAAACAAAGTGCTAATAAAAATGATTTGATTATTTTTATCGACTGCGATATCGTGAATGTCGATATCTCCTGTAGTATAGCCGATTCTTGGTATATATAATTTATCGTATCCTTGGTATAATTTCCCGGCTTCTAAGACATTATCTAATTGCCAAAGTTGATATTTTGAACTTAAATAAATGCGTTCCGGCGTGTAGTAAAGCCCCATTGCGCGATCGAATATTCGCCAAAAAGCCGAGATTCTGTTGGTTTCTGGCACAGCACCAATTAACATTAACCTACTGGTTTGATAGGTAGTGCAAGCGAGGCTGATTTGTTGTTGGGTTAACCAAGATGGCAAATCGCGATCGCCAAAAATCTCGTGTTCGGAGACTTTATTGAAATTTGTGCGATCGTTATTCATAGAATCACTGAGCGTAATTGCCTAAAATCAATAATCTCATAAAGCCGTCGCCGCGCCACTGTAAATAGCTGCGGGTTTTGATGATTCGTGTAAAATTACTTAGAAAAACATAAAAATTTGTAAATAAGGGAACTAAAGCATTGACAGTGCGCTCCAATCCTACTAAGTAGTAGTTAAAAATCTAGCCTGCGATCTGCCACCCGGTAGAAATCCCGCATCTCAACTCAAATCAGGTGAGAGAGCCTTTGGTGCTGGCCAAAGCATTTTAGTGGAAGTAAAAAGATATGAAAACTCTCGTTCAAATTAAGTCTCAAAAAAAAGTTTTTCCCAAGGCTTGTGACATTAGCAACCAACAAAGGGAAATAGTCATCCTTGACCCCACAATACCCGACAGCAACCACATAGCCTCTGGTATCAAAAGGGGTACTGCAACCTACATCCTCAAAAGCCAGCCGGATGCCCTAGAGCAAATCACCACACTTTTAGCTCAGCATACAAGCATCGAAGCGCTACACATCATCTCACATGGTACCCCTGGCAGCCTATACCTAGGCACAACAGAACTTAACAGCAGCAACATACACAACTACGCCCAACAGTTGCAACAGTGGCGAAACAGCCTCATTGCCAATGCCAGCATCATCTTATATGGATGTAACGTAGCAGCAGGCGACAGAGGACACCAATTCCTGAATCAACTTTACCAACTCACAGGCGCAAACATCGCCGCTAACCCCACTACCACGGGTAACAGCAAACTAGGCGGCAACTGGGATATCTCTCAACTCATCCCCCCATCCCCGCAAGCGCCCAAACTTGCTCTGACAAAAGCCACCCTCAAAACCTATACCGGCGTACTAGGCTTTCCCACCCATGTCACCTTCGCAACTGGCATTAGCCCCATCTCCCTCAGCATCGGCGACATCAACGGCGACGGTAAACCGGATTTAGCTGTGGCCAACAGAGACAGCAACAACGTCTCGATCCTGCTCAACACCACCGCCCCCGGAGCCACCACCCCCACTTTCACCACCAAAGTTGACATCCCTACTGCCACTACCTCCACCTCCGTCAGCCTCGGGGATTTCAACGGCGACGGCAAACCGGATTTAGCTGTGGCCAACAGAAACAGCAACACTGCCTCGATCCTGCTCAACACCACCGCCACCGGAGCTACCACCCCCACTTTCGCCCCTAAAGTTGACTTCCCTACTGGCACTAACCCCTGGCCCCTCAGCATCGGCGACATCAACGGCGACGACAAACCAGACTTAGCAGTGGCGAACTATATCAGCAACAACGTCTCCATCCTGCTCAACACCACCGCCACCGGAGCCACCACCCCCACTTTCGCCACCAAAGTTGACTTCCCTACTGGCACTAGACCCGAATTCGTCACCATCGGCGACCTCAACGGCGACAACAAACCAGACTTAGCAGTGGCAAACGAGAGGAGCGCTAGCGTCTCCATCTTGCTCAACACCACCGCCACCGGAGCCACCACCCCCACCTTCGCCACCAAAGTTGACCTCCCTACAGGCTCTCAGCCCAGATCCGTCAGCATCGGCGACATCAACGGCGACGGCTTCCCAGACTTAGCAGTGGGAAACTGGGGCAGCAACAACGTCTCCATCCTGCTCAACACCACCGCCACCGGAGCCACCACCCCCACTTTCGCCACCAAAGTTGACTTCAGTAGTGGGGGTGGCCCCAGATCCGTAAGCATCACCGACATCAACGCTGACGGTTTACCAGACTTAGCAGTGGGAAACCAGGGCACCAGATCCTCCATCCTGCTCAACACCACCGCCACCGGAGCCACCACCCCCACTTTCGCCACCCCAGTCACCTTCCCTACTGACACTGACTCCAGATCCGTCAGCATCACCGACATCAACAGCGACGGGAAACCTGACTTAGCTGGGGCGAACCTTGGTAGCAACAACGTATCCATCCTGCTCAACAACACCGCCAAAGTTACTGCTGTCAGCGCTACTACCGCCAACGGCACCTACGGCGTAGGTACGACAATCCCCATCACCGTTACCTTCGATGAAGCTGTCACCGTCACCGCTACTCCCCAACTGCAGCTAGAAACCGGTACAACAGATCGCTTTGCCACTTATGTTAGTGGTAGCGGGAGTACAACCCTCACCTTCAACTATGTAGTGCAAGCAGGAGACACCTCCGATGACTTGCAATACCTCGCCACCAACGCCCTCACCCTCAACGGCGGCACCATTAAAGATAATTTGGATGTAGATGCTCTCTTAACTCTCCCCGCCTTAGCCTCAGCTAACTCCCTAGGCGGTAGTAAAGCCATAGTTATCGATGGTGTTGCACCCACTGTTACTATCAACCAAGCAGCAGAACAAACCGATCCGACACCTTCTGAACCCATCAACTTTACCGTCACTTTTAGCGAACCAGTCACAGGTTTTGATTTCCGTGATATCGACTTAACTGCAAGTACAGCACCGGGAACATTAAGGCCAATCATCACAGGTAGTGGCCCTATTTACACCGTCGCTATTAACGGGATGACAGGTAGCGGTAATGTGATTGCTAGTATCAAAGCTAACGGCGTTACTGATATAGCACGCAATAACAATACTGCCAGTACAAGTACAGACAATATTGTTGTTTATAACAACACATTCCCCACAGTTACATCCATCAACCGCCTTGATCCATCTCCCACTGCGGCAGCTACTGTTAATTACGAAATTAAATTCTCTGAGGATGTTACAGGGGTTGATGTTTCTGACTTTATTTTAGTACCACCTGTTGTAACTGGTGCAACTATTGGCACTGTAACTGCTGTTGATGCTAACACTTACCAACTGCAAGTTAATACAGGTACGGGAAGTGGCGCGATCGAGTTAAAGTTGAAAGATGATGACAGCATCAAAAATAGCTTGGGAGTTGCATTAGGCGGTGCAATTACTGGTAATGGTGATTCAACAGGAGAAGTTTATAGCATTGACAAAACTGGGCCCGGTGCGAGTTTAAATGGTGTGGCTGGCATTACTAACACTGGAGGATCGAGTGAAAGTTTGAGGCTCACTTTCAGCGATAATAATGGTGTCGATGTTTCAAGTTTGGATAGTGCTGATGTTGTGCTAACTTGGTCTGGGGGTGAGATTCCTGGAGAATTTGTCAGTGTCGATACTAATACTAATGGTACGCCTCGGACAGCGACTTATTTGTTTACTCCCCCAGGGGGCAATTGGGAGAATAATGAAACTTACACTATTCAGTTGCAAGCAAATCAGGTTAAAGATAGTTTTGGCAATTTGAATGCTGCCACCAATTTCGGGACTTTAAACGTTAATATTGGCGCGGAAACACCGACACCAAGCCCTGCGGAAACACCGACACCTGCACCCGCACCCGCACCCGCACCCGCACCTGCACCCGCACCTGCACCCGCGCCTGCACCCTCACCTGCACCTGCGCCCGCACCCGCACCCGCACCCGCACCCGCACCTGCACCTGCACCCGCGCCTGCACCCGCACCCGCACCCGCACCCGCACCCGCACCCGCACCAAGCCCTGCGGAAACACCGACACCCGCACCAAGCCCTGCGGAAACACCGACACCCGCACCAACGCCGACACCGACGCCAACACCATCGGTAACGCCAATAACTAATAACATCCCGAATGATGACTGCATCTGTGATGAGATTGCCTATCCTAATTTAAACCAACCGAATAGGGTTGAAAACACCATACTCGGTGTATCGGGAATTCAAATAGGCACTGCCAAAAACGATGAATTACTGGGTAGCAACTTTGGCAATATATTCGATGCTTCTTCTGGGGATGACAACTTATATGGTGGCGACAGCAGCGACATCCTCAACGGCAACACAGGCAATGATTTTATCAGCGGTGGCACAGGGGATGACATCTTATTTGGAGATGAAAATAATGACATTATTCTTGGCAACTTGGGCAATGATTTAATCTTTGGCGGCAAAGGCAATGACTCTATCAATAGCCGCGAAGGTGATGACATCATTTATGCTAATAGAAATGATGACTTCATCGATGGTGGCAAGGATAATGACACTTTATTTGGAGGCAAAGGAAATGACATAGTGCTTGGTAGTCAAGGTGATGACTACCTGTTTGGAAACCAGGGCTCGGATACCATCTGCGGCGGTGAAGGTAATGACTTAATCAGTGGTGACGAAGGAGCAGATATCCTGGGAGGATGTGAAGGAAATGATACTCTTTACGGAGGCGAAGACAACGATACTCTCACTGGTGGGAAAGGCGATGATATTCTGTACGGAAACATGGGGAATGATAGTTTGATTGGCGGTAGCGGCAACGATATCTTTGTCTTAACAACTGGTCAAGGATTTGATATCATCGCTGATTTTACAATCGGCCAAGACTTGATTGGATTAACAGGTGGTTTGACTTTTAGCCAGTTAGCAATCACTCAAAATTCTCAGGGAAGTCTCATCAAAAATGTCTTGACAGGAGAGGAGTTAGGTGTGATGATTGGAGTGAGTGCCAATTCGATTACATCGGCGAATTTCCGGTTGATTTAGGAAATTAAGAAAAGTACGATCGCCCATTCGATCCAAAAGGGCGATCGCACTTCTACCAATTTTAAAAGAACTAGCAAAAATTTAATGATTATTCATACTTTCTGCCGCGCCACTGAGTAGGCTGATTTAAAGCCGAAATTAGAATTCGCAAAAACGCCAGCGGATCGGCTAAAGGTGACAGCCAAAACAGCCATTTACCAGATGCCCCAGTTGTATCGTAAGAAGGTGCGATAGCCAAACACAAAGCCGATCGCACTGCAACCAAAAATACATTCAATCCCAACAGCCAAAAGTGCGGAAATACACCAACCGGCGGCAGCGAACCAAACAGCAAATAGCACAACACAATCGGCACCGGCAAACCTTGAACCGCCAGCAACAGCCACAAATCGCCCCAAATTTGACCGCCCGAAGCAGCATCTTTCAAATCGAGCGATCGACCCCATTCATTCCAAGTCTCGATCGCCCCCTCATACATCCGCACCTTCAACACCTTAGCCCCATCCAAAAAGCCCACCTTAAAGCCCTTAGCAGCCGCATAGCGAGCCAGAGTCACATCATCGCAAAACGAACCCCTCGCGACCTCATAGCCCCCCAATGCCACCAAAACCTCGCGCTTACAGAGAAAACACTGACCGTTCGCCATCACCCGTTCCGGCACATCCCCGCCAGTCCCCGTCGGCCCGAACCGATAAACCAAAGTCATTAACAAAGCCGGTTGCAGCCACAACTCCCCCGGATACTTGAGGATAAACTGCGGCGACAGCGAAATCAAATCGTAATTTCCAGCTTTCGCTGTTTTGAGTAAACTCGCAATCAAACCCGGATGGGGCACAGTATCCGCATCTATCCCCAAAATCCACTCGCACTTCTCGGAACTTGCCAAAAAACCCGCATTCAGCGCCCAGGGACGCCCTACCCAACCCGCCGGCAGCGGATCGTCGTTAATCAAGCGAAACCGGGGGTCTTTTTGTGCTGCAGCTTTGACTAAATCTCCGGTTCCATCTACCGAATAGCTGTCAACCACGATCGCTTCTCGGAGTTCGTAACTTTGGCTGGTTAATCCTTCCAAACAAGGCGAAATTCGATCGGCTTCGTTCAAAGTCGGTACTACCGCAGTACAACTACCCAACAAATCCAGCGTCGGCGAATCCGGTTCCAGGGGCGGGATGCGCGATGGGCCTTTAATCAAACGCGACATCAGAAGGGCGGCGGCGGGCAATTGTAGCAGCAGGAGTGCGACAGGGATGATACTTGTCAGCGATTGGGGGAACAGGTGAGGGGCGATCATGGGATTTTAGATTTTAGATTTTAGATTTTAGATTTTCAATTGAAGAATTGGGAATTACGGTTGGTGTCAATTTAAAAATTTAATAAAATTTTGACCTCAAACATATTACAGGAATTGGGAATGAAAAAATCGCCATTGAAAAACCCGGTTTCTTGTAGAAACCGGGTTTTTAAACTAGCTCAAAATTTAGTGTAAATTTTTGCTAAATCAGCCGGGGTTGCTCGCTAGTAACTTACTTACGCAAAACGCCCACGGGCTCAGGTGGAATTTGGGCCGTGATAACAGATGTATCCAAAGACGGCATTGTTTCGGTTACGTCACCTGTTGCGGGTTTAGCGATCCAGCATAACGCGATCGCCGGAACTACACCCAGAAGCACCGCTAGCGATGTCGGGAACCAGAACCGAGAATCCAAGGAAACTACAGTGATAATTGCTCCGAAAGCAAAGTTTACCAAATAAACAATTAAGGGCAAACCCAATTCCGATCGCTCTAATTTAATCGGTGTTTTTTTCCACAAGAAAGCTGCTACAGACATAAATAGCGCCCCCGTACCCATCCAACCAGCCAAATTGCGGTAAGGCATTCCAAAGAAAGCCCCAAGTTCCTCAAACTCCCAAAAAGGCACAGCAGTTTGACTCATCGCCGGATCTAGTACAAAATCCCAAGCTGTTAGCAGCAAAGCACCAAGGGCGATCGCCCCTATTTGGCGCACCCAGTTGAGTTCACCTTTACCGCCACCTACTCCAGCGCGAGCAATTATGTATGAAACCAGTCCCAAATAAAACCACGAGAGGGGGATTGTAAACGGAACCAGCCCTGCAATTTTGTAACCCAAACCGCTCAAATAATGGTAGTGGCCGAAGGGAAAACCCGTACTCGTTCCCAACAACTCGCTACTCAAGGACAAAAACACAGAAGGCACTAAAAAGGCCAGAGTTGCACCCCAACCCAACGTCCGCAAGGAATAGAGAGCAACTGCTGCTGCACCAAAGATGATATAAACTACTCCACCCCCAGCCATCCCCCACTGGAATAGCGTTTGCCCTGCTGGTGGCAAATTCATCACCAATTCGGGACGGGGTAAAATCAGCAGCAAGCCTGCCAATCCAAAAGCCATTGACAAGACGTGGGCAATTAAGCAAAAGCGCTCAGCAATCAAAAGTTGCTTCATGGGACTCCTCGAAAAAATATTAGATGCAAAAAGCACTCTTAACAGTTTACAAACTTTAACAAAAAACCAACTGCATTTGAGTCAGTTGTCAATTGTCAGTTGTCTGTTGTCAGTTGACAGTTGACTGTTGACTGTTGTCCACCGCCCGCCGATGCCCAATGCCCTGAGCAATCTAAAATCTAAAATCTAAAATCTAAAATTGTCAGATGCCCGATGCCCCATGCCCCATGCCCGATAATTACTGCCAATTGCCCACCAGCACGAAAGGCGCCCAGAAATAGGGGTTTTGATACTGTGGGTTTTTCAGCAGAGTTAATTGAGCGTTGCGGAGGGCTTCAGCTTTGCTGGTTTTAGAAGCAGCCAGTTGCTTGTAAAACTCAGTCATAAAGATAGCTGTAGATTCGTCGTTGACTTGCCAAAGGGTGGCGGCGGTGCTGCGGGCACCCGATCGAATTGCCGCCCCGGCCAAACCCAAAGCCGCCCGGTTATCGCCCGAAGCAGTTTCGCAAGCACTCAAAACCAAAAGTTCGATCGGCTGTTGTCTCTCCCCTGTGCGGGCTCGCAGCAGTCGATCGAACTCCTTAACATTCACTTTCTGATCCCAAGTCACAATAAAAGTATCCGCTGCATTCGAGCTAAATTGACCGTGAGTTGCCAAATGGACGATCGGGTAAGACACCGCTTTAATTCGATCGTGCAACCGCCCGCTGACAAAATCTTCATTCAGCAGCGAACTCGCCGGCATCTCGGCTGCAATTTGCTGAACTTCCTCCTTCACCCCCGGCAAAGCCGAGAAGCCTTGACGCGGTTCCGAGAGGCCAGCGGTGAGCACTTTTAACTTGACTTTGTTCAGCGGTTTCGGTGCCAGCAATTGCAATCCCGGCGCCAAAGCAATATTGTATTTTTCTACCAAAAACTTTTCACCGTCGTGCAGCACAGCCATCGGCAGATTTCGCAAGTAACCGTCGAGCACAAATACCAGGGTTTTAATCCCGGCGGCGGTCAAATCCGCCTCTGCGGGGCGGATTAACCAGTCATAAACCTGTTCGACGGGTTGCCTCCTGTTGCGGGGGAAAGCAGCAGGCCTGATGAGATTTTTGGCTTGTCTGAAGGCAGTTTCCAACTCAGCTTGAGACTTCACAGTAGTGTAGCGGCGCAGGGGTTTGCCGGGAATTGACAAAATTACCTCCAAACGATCGCTCAAAATAATCGGATAAATCACCGCTGCAGTCGGATCAATTTCCTCGATCGACTTTGGTTTAGCATCAGCGCAAGCATCCCGAAAAAAGTTGTCCAATTCCGCCAACTGCAAAGATTCCACAGTTTGGCGCGCCAGTTTCAATTTAGCTTGACTGGGAGATTCCTCTTGCAAAAGCAGCCCGACTAATTCCCGATAAACCGGTTCGGCACTTTCCCGAAACGAAAATTGCACTTCGGGATTGACTGTCACCAAATCGCCCCGCAAAGAAGATAGTACATTCACAGCTTGAGTATATTGAACGATCGCCCCTTCTGTATTTCCCTGAGCTTTCCGAATCCGTCCGAGTTGCCAAAACAATTGGTAAGCAATATCGGGAGATTGAAAAGCCGGTGCTAAAGTCAAAGCCTCTGTTGTGAGATTTTCTGCTTTCTGATACTGCTGTTGGATTTCCGATAGTTTGCCTTTTGCTGCCAGAATATAAGCTTGTATCCGTTTATCGCCCAAACTGTTTGCTTTTTCGACAGAGCGATCGAGCATTGTGTCAATATCGCTTAAACTCACAGTTTTCGCAGGCGACTGAGCTAATTTCATCAAGCTTTGAGCTAGATTAATTTGAGCGTAAAGTCCGGCGCGATTCGAGCCAAATTGATCGGTTTGAGATTCGAGAGAACGCCACAAAGCCTCTGCTTCCGACCAATCTTGGCGATCGACTAACAAACTCAATTGATTTAACTTTGCCTGAATTTGTAGGGGCGATCGATCCGGCATCGCCTGGATCGATCGACCATAATACTCTAGGGCAAAGCGTTCCCAATCCGCCCGCTGTTCTGGTGTCAAACCCGGTTTATTGCTTTTAGCCCGTACCGTATTGCCCAGATTAAGATAAATTGCAGCCTCCTCTGGCCGGCTACCTAATTTTTGGGCTGCTTCGAGTCCCGCCGAAAGCACATCCTGCGATCGTTCCAGTTGTCCCAAAACCCGCAGTACCCGCCCTAAAGCATGAGTTGCCCGGACTTGTTCGAGAGAAACAGGCTGATTTTTCAAAGTTTCCAAACCCGCTGCCGAAATTTCGCAAGTTTGGTTTTCCAGCTTGAAAGAAGCTAACAGCATTTTGCAAGCCCTGGGATAAAGTCCGAGAGTTTCCCAAGCCCGACTTTGATTAATTTGAACTTGAAAAAGTTGGTTCTTTCTATCAATTTGCTCGAAAATTTTAGCAGCTTGCGTCCAAATCTCGATCGCATCTTGAGTCTGCCCCCGTTCGAGTTGCAACTGTCCTTGAATGTTGAGAGTTTCAGCTAAAATCCGCTGCTGTTCGGGAGTTTTGGCTTGTGTTCGCACAGCAGACAAACTCGAATTTACAGCTTTTTCTGCTTCTTCCCAAAGCCCCAACTGCCCATAGGTTGCAGCTAAATTGCTCAAAGCTGTGGCGCGATCGAGATTTTCGCCTTTTGCCTCAAACTGCGCCGCCGCTTGCTGCAACAAAGGTACAGCTTCCGAAAAACGTTCCTCTTGGTACAGAGTTCGAGCTTGTCGAACAAGCTGCACCGCTGGTGGTGGATTAACCTGAGCCATTCCAGGAGGAATCGCAACGGATAGCAGACAGGAAATCACAAATAACAGAATTACTTGTCGGAGCGATCGGGTAAACTTCATAGTTAGAAAATAAAATTACAAGCGCAGACACACCTACTAATTAACCCAAATACATCTTATTTTTGATCTGCGTTAATCCGCGTTAATCCGCCTACATCTGCGGTAAAAAAAACCTAATTTCAACGCGGCACACAAACAGAACTAGGTCGAGGATTGCGAGAGTCAGCAGCATTACCCGGATTATATCCAACAAGCATAACTTCTCCTTGAGCATTCACCACCCAACCTTGCGCCGGCACAACTTCGCGATCGGGGATTTCTCCTTCTTCCTTCTTCTTCCCTCGATCGGTTACATCGGTTAAACCCTCTACATTCGTTGCCGAACTTCCTGCCTCTTCCACCCAATTAAACTGGCTAGAATTGCTGCTGAGGGCATCATTGGGACTGGGTGGCACTCCTCCTTTCCCAGTGACGGTAAATGCGCTCTCGGCCTCTTGCGTGCAGGGATTTGCCGCAATTAACGCAGCCGAATCGACCACATTTTGCGGCAGTTCCACTAAACCTTGAGCCGGATTCACTCCAGAAGCACTAAATGTTACAGTACCTTGCAAAGCCGGGCCGCTACTTTGGGAAATCGCCGCAATATCGCTGGTAGGATTTAGAGAAGTAGGACTTACTTGCAACGCTGCAAATTGAGCATCTGTTAATCCCAAAGTCGCTCGAACCTGTTCGCGAGTGACTGATGTAAACCCGAAAACATTGGGGACATTAATATTAACCCGCCCACCTTGGGCCGATCGCGCATTAGCCGTAATATCGCTATTTTCGTTGGGAAGAGTAACCAGAATATCGCTTTTAATGTTGATATTGCCGCCGTCGGCAGCGCCCGCATCGGTGGTGATGCGGCTCCCCCGGCGCAATTGGATGTCGCGCGATCGCAAGTTAATATTAGCCCCGATACCCGATACAGTCGTGCCGTCAATACTGCCTTTGTTGTTGAGGGCGATCGAATCTGCGACAACATTGATGTTGCCAGCCGGCCCGGTTCCATAACTCTGGACGCTAGCTGCAGCGCCGTCTCGGACACTCAACCTGCCCGCCGCAATGCTCAAGCTTCCCGCCGCACCAGATGGAGGTTGCAGCCCCAACAAAGTCTGGTACAGCAAATCTCCCGAAGCTGTGCCGATCGTGCTGGGAAAGATCCCGTCTCTGGTAGTTCCGGCTATTTCCATCGATTCCGAAGCCACCACAGTCACATTTCCCCCTTGTCCCGCACCGAGAGTTGAGGCTCCGATAGCTCCTCCGTCTTGGACAATCAACCGTCTGGCATTCAACGTCACATCACCGCCTTTGCCGCCCCCAGCCGTTCCCGCAGCGATTAGACTTCGGGAAGGAATTTCGCCCGGTGCGGTGCCGATCACTTCCACCGAGTCTGAAGCGTTGACGGTGATGTTTCCGCCGGGCCCCCCCGCAGGAATCACCTGCTCTGCAGTTCTCACCCCGCTCGAAGAAGTGATGCTAGCCCCTGCTTCTACGCGCAGGGAGCGAGTATTAATTTCAATGTTTCCTGCCCTTCCCGTGCCGCCAATACTGTTAGCGGCTAGAGCCGTACTCAGGGGGCTATCCGATCGCTCTCTCGCTACTATTACCGAGTCAGAAGCTCTCACGCTCAGATTTCCGCTGTTCCCGGCACCAAAAGTCGAGGGCGAGATAATGGCTCCGTCGCTGACACTCAGTTGACCGGTTTCGATGGCTATACTGCCTGCATTTCCGCTGTTAAAAGTTGTGGTGAACAGCCCGGAGGCGTTGATTTCTACCGATTCAGAGGCTCTAATTGTCACACCCCCGCCGTCTCCCGTACCGACTGTAGGGTTGAGTATTACCGCTCCGTCTCGGATAGTTAATCGTTTGGTGTCGATCGCGATATCCCCGGCTCTGCCGGCACCGAGGGTTCCGGTAATGATGCTGCTTTCGCGGGAGGCGACATCTGGCGGCTCTTGTGCTGCACCAGGATCGAGAATCCGTCGCCGAAAGTTCTCAAATCCTATTCCCTTGAGTTCTACATCCTCGGCGGTTCGGACATTGATCGGGCCTCCGGCTCCGCTTCCGGTAGTGCTGGAGCCGACAAAGGCTTGGTCTAAAAGGCTAAAGCGCACTGCTTCGATATTGATGCCCCGGCCGTCAATGCTTCCCAAGGTATCGGATACTAGGCTCGATCGATCGCGCAAAATCACATTTCCTCCCCGGAGTGCGATCGCTCCTCCTCCTGGCCCACTGGCTGTCACCGCCGATAAACCTGATAATTCAATGTTGCCAAAATTGGCAACATTTGTATAATCTAAACCTAATCCTATGGGCGTGATGTTGAAGCTTACAAAACCCGGACTTGCCACACTTCCTAATTGAATGTTGCCACTAAAAGCGCTGGCAAAACCATTGTTAAAGATTAAATCTCCTCCTACCAGTGCTAAGGTTTGACCGGGAGGAACTGCTAAACCTACGGGGATTGTTGTGCCTTCAATAACTTGGCTGACACTGGAAGAGTTAACAATTGTGCCAGGATTTTCTCTAAAGCTTAAACCCACAGGAATATTAATCGCTAACAATGGCACTGCATTAGAATTAGCTGCACTAAATTCAAAGCCATTATCAAAGAGAACGCCGCTACCAGTAGAACCGATAAATGAGCCGCGCAAATCTAACCGAGCATTGGGGCCAAAGACAATCCCTTTGGGGTTAATTAAGAATAAATTGCCGTTTCCCAAAACTCCCAGAGTTCCTAAAATATTAGAAGGGTTGCCACCAGTAACGCGGGTGAAGATATTCGCAATCCCGTTAGGATTGGCAAAATATGCTCCCCGCCCCTCACGGATGTTAAATTCGCGCAAGCTGTGAAATAGGTTAACGCCACGAGTTGCACCGCCTTCTATTCTGTCCGATGGTAAGTTATTAATCGTGTCGGGAACTGTGCGCGAACTTTCCGCGCCCAAGCTGCTATCGGGGATGATTTGGGCGACGGCGGGGATAGGAAACAGCAGTAAAAATGCAAAAAATAGGGCGGAAGATTGGCGGGGCATCTTTTAATTCCTGTTAATTTACTCTTAGGAAAATACCGACGGGTTAGCTAAAAACTGAAGAGTACCTATTGAGGTACGCAAACACCCGTCGGTTTCGGACTGCGAAGAGATGCACCATTACTTGAATTATACGCTACCAGCGTTACTTTTCCTTGCTCGTCTATTACCCAACCTTGAGCGGGAATAATTTCTGTTGGTCGAATTTCGAGGGATGCTCTTGGGCTTTCTACTTGCTGACTTCCACCTACCGCTGGTTCCACCCAAGGCAACGGCGATAGAGGGCTGCTGAGGACATCATTAGGACTGAGTGGCACTCCTCCTTTCCCGGTAGCTGTAAACTCGCTCTCGGCTCCTTGGATGCAGGGATTTGCCGCAATTAAAGCAGCCGGATTCACCACATTTTGTGGCAGTTCCACTAAACCTTGAGCCGGATTCACTCCAGAAGAACTAAATGTTACAGTACCTTGCAAAGCCGGGCCGCTACTTTGGGAAATCGCCGCAATATCACTGGTAGGAATTAAAGATGTAGGACTTACTTGCAACGCTGCAAATTGAGCATCAGTCAGTCCTAAACTACTCCTAGCTTGGTCGCGGTTAAGGCTTGTAAAGCCAAAGATATTTGGTACATTGACCGTAACTTGTCCCCCCCTCGCTGTGCGAGCATTAGCAGTAATATCACTATTCTCTCGCGGTAAAGCTACCAAAATATCGGTATTAATTCTGATATTGCCACCGTCAGAAATACCTGCATCCGTTGTAATTCTGCTACCGCGCCGCAACTGTACATCTTGCGCCCTGATATTAATATTTCCACCCCCGCCAGAGTCAGTTGTACCGTCAATACTAGCTTTATTATCCAAGGCAATTGAGTTAGCTATAACATTAATATTTCCAGCCCTTCCCGTTCCCAAAGCCTGAACATTCACCGTTGCCCCATCTCTGATAATCAATTGATTAACATTCAAATTTAACGAACCGGCATTCGCCGTAGCATTAGGATTGACAAAGATAGATGTACTGCCAGCCGAAGCTTCAATTCTACTCCTGAAGCGACCGTTATTCCCAAGTCCTTGTACTTCTAAGCGTTCGGCATCAATTGTAATATTTCCCGCATCTGCTGCACCCAAAGAAGCAGCCGTAATTATTCCCCCATCCCGCAAAGTCAGTTTTGGTGTGGAGAGGTGGATATCTCCACCTGGAGCAGAGCTAAAAGTTTGAGTGGAAAAACCACTAGGTGCAAAGCCCGCAGTGCCCAAAACTCCAGAAACGCCAATCGCTTCTATTGACTCAGAAGCTCTCACAGTTAAATTTCCTCCTGGGCCTCCACTCGTAGAGCGCACGGATTCGCCAATATTCGCACCCGTGGATAAAGCAATTCCGGCTCCATTAGAAACAGTCAATCGTTTAGTTTCAATCGTAATATCTCCGGCTTTCCCATTCCCATTGGCAGTGGTAGTGCCAATTATAGTTTGCGTTGTAGTTCCAGGGATTCCTCCCGACAATTCTACAGATTCATTCGTTTTAATGACGATATTCCCTGATGCTCTATTACTACGGCTGAGGCTGAGGAGATAGCTACCATCGCGCATGATTAACCGCTGTGCTTCAAGATTGATGTTTCCGCCTTGACCGGTACTTACCTTTGTTGTTTCGTTGTTTAACAAGGAACTGACAAACTCCACCGTGTTGGCGCGGATATTCAGATTTCCGCCATTTCCTGCACCCAGGGTGGCGGTACCGCCAACCACTCCATCGCGCAGCAGTAGCCGTCCAGTGTGAATGTTAATGTCTCCGGCGGCTCCCCTGCCAACGGTACCAGAGTTCATAACAATTTGCGGGTCAAAAGGGTTGACTGTTCCTGAAGTCAAATATTGGTTGTAAAGCTTCTGATAGCCCTGAATTCCCAGCCCACTCATTTGTAATGAGTCAGTAGCGTGGAGGTTGATATCACTCCCCTTGCCATCTCCCACTGTCGGGGTGAAAATTTGTGACCCTCTATCTACTCCCAAATTTTGAGCATTGATGTCAATGCCTCTACCATCAATATTTCCCAGTGTTAGGCTATAAATTCCCGAACTACTGACGGTGACATTCCCACCTCGGATGTCAATTTTTCCACCTCCTAATCCACTGGTATTTATCAATGCACCGTTCATTTCTATATTGCCGAAGTTCTGAATATTTCCGTAGTTTAAATTCAGACCTAAAGCTGTTGGCTCAAATTGCACTAAACCTGGACTTTTCACACTTCCCAGTAATATTTGTCCGGTATAAGCTGTTAAAATTCCACCTGGGATTTGAATGTCTCCGCCAATTAATGCTAAAGTTTGGCCGGGGTCTACTGCTAAACCAAGTTTGTTAGAAACAGGAATTTCTACGGGCAAGGGCGGTAAGGTTGGTGTGGGGCCGATTGCTTGGGAAGAGTTAACAATTGTGCCGGGATTTTCTCTAAATCTTAAACCCACAGGAATATTAATCGCTAACAATGGCACTGCATTAGAATTAGCTGCACTAAATTCAAACCCATTATCAAAGAGAACGCCGCTACCAGTAGATCCAATAAATGAGCCGCGCAAATCTAACCGAGCATTGGGGCCAAAGACAATTCCTTTGGGGTTAATTAAAAACAAGTTACTGTTTCCCAAAACTCCCAGAGTTCCTAAAATATTAGAAGGGTTGCCACCAGTAACGCGGGTGAAGATGTTGGCAATCCCGTTAGGACTGGCAAAATATGCTCCCCGCCCTTCACGGATGTTAAATTCTTGGAAACTATGAAATAAATTTACTCCGCGAGTTGCACCGCCTTCTATTCTGTCCGATGGTAAGTTATTAATCGTGTCGGGAACTGTGCGCGAACTTTCTGTTCCCAAGCTATTATCGGGGACAAATTGAGCGACGGCGGGGAAAGGAAACAGCAGTAAAAATACAAAAAATAGGGCGGAAGATTGGCGCTGCATCTTTGAAGTGTGGTTAATTTAATATTATAAAAATAGCGAGGGATTAGCTAAAACGTGAAGATTACTTATTGAGGTACGCAAACACCCGTCGGTTTCGGACTGCGAAGAGATGCAACACCACCAGCATTATAGGCTACCAGCGTCACTTGTCCTCGATCGTCCATTACCCAACCTTGAGCGGGCATAATTTCTCTTGGCCGAATTTCTATGGATGTTCTTTGGCTTTCTACTTGCTGACTTTCACCTACCGCTGGTTCCACCCACGGAAACGGCGAGGGAGCGCTGCTGAGAACTTCATTAGGACTCGGTGGCACTCCCCCCCGACCAGTCACAGTAAACTCGTTGTCGGCCCCTTGGATGCAGGGATTTGCCGCAATTAACGCAGCCGGATTGACCACATTTTGCTGCAGTTCCACTAAACCTTGAACAGGATTAACTCCAACAGAACTAAATGTTACGGCTCCTTGCAACGCCGGGCCACCACTTTGGGAAATCGCGGCGATGTCGCTGCTATTAAGCAGAGATGTAGGACTTACTTGCAACGCTGCAAATTCGGCGTCACTGATCCCCAATCTGTTTCTGACTTGTTCGCGACTCGCTGCTGTAAAGCCGAAAACATTGGGGACATTGATATTGACGCGGCCGCCGCCTGCTGTGCGGGCGTTGGCTGTGATGTCGCTGTTTTCTTGCGGGAGGGCGACAAGAATGTTGCTGTTGATGTTGATATTGCCGCCGTCAGAAGTGCCTGCATCGGTGGTAATTTGGCTGTTGTGGCGCAATTGGATGTCTCGCGCTTGCAGGTTAATATTTGCTCCAGTACCGGATACAGTCGTACCGTCAATACTCGCTTTGTTATCAAGAGCGATCGAATTTGCGACAATATTGATATTACCAGCGCGTCCGGTTCCCGTAGCCTGCACCGTGACTGTAGCTCCATCTCTGACAATTAGTCGATCGGCATTCAGATTCAACGAACCGGCATTTGCTGTAGCATTAGGATTAGTACCAAATATCTTGCCCACGGAAGCATCAATTGTACTGACAAACAAACCATTATTTCCGCTGCCGCTGACTGAAATGCGATCGGCATTAACAGTAATATTCCCCACATCTCCAGAGCCCAAAGAACTCGTAGAAACTATCCCCCCATCCCGCACAGTCAGGCTGGGCGTATCAATCCGAATATCCCCGCCCCGACTCGAACTCAAAGTTCCAGAAGTCAGCGCGCTAGCATTCTGAATTCCGCTGGTCAAAACTTGAGAAATACCAGAAATTTCTACTGATTCACTAGCCCTAACAGTTAAATTTCCCGCAGGCCCGCCCTCCTGAGAAAACAAAAACCTGCCAATTAAAACACCCGTTCCTAAAGTAAAAGCAGAACCATCAGAGAGAGTCAACCGCTTCGTATCAACGTTAATATTCCCCGCCCTTCCGTTAGAACCGATACTCAGCGTGCTGATTCCAGTTGACACAACAGTTCTCGGGCCGGTGTTAGACAATTCTACTGATTCAGCAGCTTTAATGTTGATATTCCCCGACGGGCCACTGCTGTAGCTTGTGGTACCTAGAAGAGAACCGTCGCGCATAATTAATCGATTGACATCAACACTAATACTTCCTCCCGCACCGGTACTTTCTTTAGCCGTCCCGTTGTTAATTCCAGAACCTACCATCTCAAAAGTATTGGCGCGAATGATTAAATTGCCGCCCCTTCCACCGCCAAAAGTGATACCGCTACCTACTACGCCATTGTTGAAGAGCAGGCGGCCAGTGTCGATCGTAATATTCCCCCCCGAACCAGCACCAGCACTAGCATTAAACAGCACAAATAGGGGGTCAAAGGGGTCTGCGGTTCCCGATACCAGATACTTAATTACAACTTGTTGATAGCCATCAACTCCCAGCCCGCTCATTTCTACAGAATCAGCAGCGCGCAAGTTGATATTACCTCCTGCACCATTTCCTAGAGTCAGGGTAGAAAATTGCGTTCCGTTTTGCACTCGCAAATTTTGGGCGCTGATATCGATACCTCTACCATCAATATTTCCTAGTGTCAGCGCATAAATTCGTGCACCGCTGAGGGCGACATTTCCACCTTTTAACTCTACTCTGCCACCACCGATTCCGCTAGTGTTGATCAGTGATCCATCGGATATTTGAATATTGCCGAAGTTCTGAATATTGTCATAATTTAAAGTTAAATTTCCCTTTTCCTCCGCTGTCATTGCAAAATTAACTAAACCGGGACTCGTTGCGCTACCGAGTAAAATTTGTCCGCCGCTGGCGGTTAAATTGCCGCCTTGAAGTTGGATATCGCCGCCAATGAGTGCTAAAGTTTGACCTGGTTCTACTGCTAAACCAACTCGATCGCTAATCGGGATGGGCACAGCAGAGGCTGGCAGGTTTACCTTTCCTAAAGCCGTCGATTGGTTGACAATTGCACCGGGATTGTCTCTAAATCTTAAACCAACGGGAATATTAACGGTTAACAGCGGGGATGTTTGCGGGTTTGTGCTGCTGAATTCAAAGCCGTTATTAAACACAATACTGTCAGCCGTTAAACCGATAAACGAACCGCGCAAATCTAACCGCGCATTCGGCCCGAATATAATTCCTTTTGGGTTAATTAAAAATAAGTTGCCGTTGCCTAAAACTCCCAGAGTTCCTAAAATATTTGAAGAGTTTGGGCCCGTAACGCGGGTGAAGATGTTGGTAATTCCGCTGGGATTTTCAAAATAAGCTCCCCGCCCTTCACGGATGTTAAATTCGCGCAAGCTGTGAAATAGGTTAACGCCGCGAGTTGCACCGCCAGTGATTCTATCTGAGGGTATGTTATTGATAGTATCGGGAACTGTGCGCGAACTTTCCGGGCCCAGGGTATTATCGGGAATGATTTGGGCAAAGGTTTTCGAGGGAAATAGCAATAAGAAAACAAACAGTAGGGAATAACTTACGGGCGGCCAAAATGCCCAACCCCTACTCCCCACAATAAAATCTACTCTTTGTGGAACAGGCATCTTGCCTGTTCTTGAGAATGGTGAAAATAGTAAAGAGTAATGGACGGGAGGCATAAAAACACTCTTTCCAGGATAAAATTTATCGAGGTAATCTCATCTCGTTTCTCTAAATGTTTTGAATTTGGCTGCTGAGTACAAGTTGCTCGACTGTGATTTCTAGTTCGGGAAAAGTTTTAGAGATAATGCGCTCATTACCTGTAAAACTTTGAACTAAATAACTGCCATTTTCCAACGAGTAAACGAAAACTGTGGGAATTTTGGGATTTCCTAGATAAGCCCTAGAAGCGATCGCTAAATAGTCCACAATCCAATACTCACAAATGCCGAGCCTTTGATACTCGTCTAGCTTATCAACATAGTCGTCTTCCCAGTTAGTTGAGGTAACTTCTACTGCTAATTGGATAGGTTCGGTAAGGGCTCCGTAGCCACGTACATTGCTATTCCATACGGATGCCTTAACCACGCCAACATCAGGATTTCTGCCTTGTTCTTCTCCTGAAGCTGTGACAGTTCTGCAAACTATATCTTTGTCAACGATATAGTCAAGTCCCAAGCGCCTGATTTCATCGTTAAAGCCAAATACTAGAAATCGTGCCACATTTTTATGAGCTCTGGTTGCTTCCACTTTGACAATCTCTCCCTTTACAAGTTCGTAGATGCCCGATCCGTCTGGGTAATTTTGCAGGAAGTCTGCAAATGTTAGTTTAGTTTTTGTCTGAACCATAAGACAAGCCCTCTTTGGTTAACTAGATTTTAGATTTTAGATTTTAGATTGAAGGAGAGCAGGGAATTATATCAAATCCGGTAGCATCGCAATTATTTATCTCTCTGTTCTCTGACTCTGTGTTCTCTGTGTCCTCTGCGGTTTAATCATTCCAATGAAACCGGAATTGATATTAGCTAACCTATATTTAGTCCTCGGTTAAGGACTGTCGCGATTAGACGACTTTAATCGCCGACAGAATTAGCTAGAAAGCAAAGTAATTAATCCGAAAGTATAGGCCTTTTTCCTGCAAAGTTCGATCGCCCGATCGAGCATTTATCAAAGGAATACCATAGTCTAAACGCACATTCAACCGATCGCCCATCTGCCAAACTAAGCCCAAACCCGCACCCAGAAGTTTATCCGACTCAGGATTCGGCTTTTCTTCCGACTGGTTCCACCCTAGCCCAAAATCGATAAACGGAGCCACTTGCAACAAACCTTGGACTTCCGGGACACGCCAAACCGGGATTCGCACTTCAGCAGACGCGATCGCACCGCTATCAGTTAACAGCAAATCTTGGCGGTATCCGCGCACGCTTTGAACGCCACCGATCCCGATTTGTTCGAGGGAAAGCAGGGGGCGATCGGCTAATTGAATGTCTGAACGCACTATCAGCAAGGTTTCTGGCGCTAACAGCCGCACGTATTGGGCTTGTCCGCGCCACGCCAGAAAACTGCTGTCAGGGCCGCTATCGTTCGCAGTAGCGCCGAACAGATTAGTGCCGAGGGAAAACTGCGATCGCGCCGCGAACACTTGGCTGGAACTCCGCTGCACGTATTCTTGAAAAAACCGCACAGCCGAAACCCGCGTTTCGCCGCGCTCATTTGCTCCCGCCGAAAGCGCAAATCGTTCCCCAGACAGGAATGTGTCGCTTTCTTGCCGCGAAAAACTTAGTCCCAAAGCCAAAGTGCGATCGGGCTTTTCGACAATCGGCTGGCGGTAAGTTAATTCGTAAGTCCGCGATTTCCCCTCAATTTCAGCAGCATCAAACGGTTCCTCGATGATATTGGTGCTAGCAGCACTCGCAGCCAACCCAATCGTGCCGTTGCGCGCGTTGACGGGGACTGTGTAGCTGCCGTTGAATTCATTGCTGCCGTCGGTGTTAGCATAAGATACCTCTAATCCGTCGCCCAAACCGAGCAAATTTGCTTGATTGATGCGAACACCGCGCCGAAAACTGCCGACGCTGGGCGATCGATTGTTGTCTGCGAACACTTCAGCGCTAAAGCTGTCTGCTTCTTTGACGCGCACTTCTAATCGGCTGTTTTCCGGGCGGCTTCCGGCTTGCAATTCGGCGGAAATATTGCCAATTAATGGGTCGAGTTGCAGCATTTGCAAGGCTTCCAGCAGGCGAGATCGGTTGAGGGGGCGTCTGGTAGCGCGCTCAAGGCGCGATCGCACGTAATTTGAATTTAAGCGCCTGTTTCCAGTAATCACAATTTCATCTAATCCGCCTTCTACAATCCGCATTTTCACCACACCTCCTTCTCTCGGAAAGGTTTGGTTGGCGGGAATTACAGCGCCGGAATTGATGTATCCGGCGGCTACATATTTTTGAGTAACGGCTGCTTCGGCTGCGATCAGTTCGGCAAAGGTGATTTCGCGGCCCGCAAACTGTTGCGTAACTTCTGCGAGTTCGCGATCGCTAAAAGCTGTGTTGCCCTCAAATTCAAAGCGATCGACCCTAATTGTACCCATAATCCCCGGTCTATCATCGCCGGGAACAGGTGTTAGCGGGGTTGGTTGGAGGGGAGATGGCGGGGGAGGTTCCGGTGCTGTTGGTGCAGGTAATTCCGGCTCTCTGGGCAGAATTGGGTTGGGCAGTTGGCTTAGTTGCAAAGGTCGATCGATACCCAAATCAATTTTTTGTCGGTCAATATTTTCTTCTAGCTTTTGATCTGAGTTAAAAAGCTCGGTTTCTGGAGTTTTTGTGCTGAATGTGCGATCCTCTCCGAGGGCTTCGCTAACGGGCTGAGATGTTGCACCATTGTCAATCAGCCTTGTACCGGCGGGCACGATGCCCACCCCACAATCAAACTCACTCGTTGTGGAACAGGCATCTTGCCTGTTCTTGAGAATGGTGTAAGATGTCACATCGACTGAATTTGCCGAGGATGGCGGTAAGTCGGGAGTTTCCGCCGCCACCGAGTGTTCTGATTCAGCGGGTAAATGCGTCTTCTCGTCAGCCGTGGCTAAGTCTTCGCGACTGTCAAGATTAGTGTCGCCTGCGCTGCTAACTGCTGCCAAATCCTCAACATTTGAGGTCAAAATTTCAACTGTGCTAGCGGATGTTTTTGCTGGTTTTGCCAACAAAACTAACCCAAAAATTCCAGCGAGTAAAAATAGTTTTTGTGAGGGACCAGCCATAGGATATAATTATTATCTCGCTTAAGTGGGGGAAAATATTTTCAGGAAGTCAGCACCCTCAAGTAAAAATCAATCTTAACAGCAAAAAAGGAAACAGCCGTCCCAGACCACAGTTTCGGCGACGGCTACAAACCAAAAGGTCGATCGACGGCTGTTCATTTCCCAAGACTTACGCTTCAATCGGGTGATTATCCGAAAAAATATCCTGTAAGTCGATCGTAAACGGTAAAAAAAACCAAATTTTTTTGGTTGCAAAACCTACGCTTTCATGGTAATGCAGCGACCAGAAGAGTCCTGGACGCCAGGGTAAACCAGAAACGCGCTACAACTGAGATATTGCACCATTCTCAATAATCTTTTTATGAACAGGCAAGATGCCTGTTCCACAATAAAATTCATCTTTTGTGGAATAGGCATCTTGCCTGTTCTTAAGAATAGTGCAAGATGTGAGTTACAACCCGCAGAGCCACTAAAAAACCCGGTTTCTTTGATTTTGGTGCATCATCCCAAATCCGACTTTATTATTGAGTCAGCGTCTACCCACATCCTGTGCGTAGACGCCGTTTCAACCGCCCTGTGATCAAGGGGGTTTCTAACTATGAATTATGCAGAGTGGCCCGCACCAGCCGCAGCACCCATTTGAGCCCCGTCAGTCAATCCCACCAACTTAGCACTCAACTCCCACATCCGCTCGCCTTTTTCATCATCGCGGGCCTGGGGAGAAACCTTCTGTACAAAAGACTTACCATCTTTTTTCTGGCGGTTCCCCCAACTCCAATAAGCCCCAGATTGCTTGTATTCTGGATCAGCAACCACCATCGCCAGCCTTTCGCCCGCCAACTCCTGCGACACGTAACCGCCGGTGATATTCTTCTGAAACAGCGGGAACAGCTTCTGAAACAAAGGATAGTGGTTGCGGAACAGCGGCGTATCCGCAACGCATCCCGGATACAGCGAAGTGAAAGTAATCCCCGTGGATTCATGAAAACGGCGGTGCAATTCCCGCATCGTCAGCACGTTGCAAACTTTGCTATCTTTGTAAGCCTTGACCGGTTCAAACTTCTTGCCATCAACCATCGAAATCGGGTCTTTGAAACCCGCTTCAAAACCCTCAAACTTGCCTAAATCCGGGCGCGGCGGAATCTTCCCGCCCAACTCGTCTGGATTGTGAGTCACGGTTCCCAAAATCACGATTCTGGCATCGGAATAATAGGAAGGCTTCATATTTTCCATCATCAGGTTGCACAGCAGGAAATGACCCAGGTGATTGGTAGTCATCGTCAACTCGTAACCCTCCGGGCTCCGCAGCGGTTCCTTAATCAAAGGCATATAAATGGCCGCGTTGCACACCAAAGCGTCCAGAGGCCTGCCGCTTGCCTTAAATGCCCGAGCAAATCGGCGCACGCTTTCCAAATCGCCCAAGTCAATCTCCATGATGGAGAAACTGCCTTCAGGTATGCCCAACTCGCGGGCGGCGTCTCCGGCTTTCCGCACGTCCCGACAGGCCATGACTACGTGCCATCCCTTGTCTGCGAGAGCTTTCGCGCCGTACAAACCGACGCCGGAGGAAGCGCCGGTGATGATAACCGTTGATTTGTGATTTTGTGCCATCTTGTTAAAAGCGCTTCCGCTATTGATTATTTTCAGGCACTCAAACGCTGAGCTAGCAGCTTGGATGTTTTAAAGTACCCTATGGTTATTAGGATATGGGGAAACGTTCTCGATCTCAACCGGCGATGACAATTAAATATCGTTTCTACTCCCACTCCTACTTGTGTGAATTAACTATAAATCCCGTTGGGGCGAGTTCACCATTATCTATGATGCACATACTGGGTATTTATTGATAAACCCGCCCCAACCAACTCAACT
The DNA here is from genome assembly GCF_036700545.1 of Microcoleus sp. SVA1B4. Classification (NCBI taxonomy): domain Bacteria; kingdom Bacillati; phylum Cyanobacteriota; class Cyanophyceae; order Oscillatoriales; family Microcoleaceae; genus Microcoleus; species Microcoleus sp. SVA1B4. The sequence goes on along the minus strand of NZ_JAUBPB010000014.1, from coordinate 7,542 downwards.
AAGAAATAGCGGCCGATTCCTGATATCTAGGGAAATCGATATAACCTTCAGGCCCAAAAGAATACCAGACGCCCATTTCAGCCGGCGGATTGAGCGGCCAACCATTAGTAAAACGCTCTACCAAGTCAGGATTGCTGATAAAATCTCGACCAAAAGCTATTAAATCCGCAACTTGGCTGCTCAGAGCCGTTTCAGCTTGTTCTTGAGTATATCCGCAGTTGCCGACGAGCGGCCCTGCAAACACATCGCGAAACTCTCCTATCATCATCGGCGTTCCCAATTCATGAAAACCAAAAGCCAAACCGTCCACCAAGTGAAGGTAAGCTAAATTATAGGCATTTAACTGCCCTGCGAAATACAGAAAATCTTCTCGATAAGTGGGAGAACCCATATCATTGAAATTACCGTTGGGAGAAAGTCTAACTCCGACTCGGTTTGCCGGAAATACTGTGATAATCGCCTCTACAATTTCCTTAAGAAAACGGTAACGGTTTTCAACTGTGCCGCCATAGGAATCAGTGCGATGATTGGTTTTGGTTTGCAGGAATGTGTCAATGAGATAGCCGTTTGCCGCGTGAATTTCTACACCGTCAAAACCTGCCTTTTTTGCTCGTTCAGCCGCTTTGCGATAATCTTCTACAACCAGGGAGATTTCATGGGTTTCTAGAGCACGGGGAGTTTCGTAGGGTTGTTTGCCTAGAGGAGTATGAATGCCTTCTCCGTTTATTTTGATGGCAGAGGCTGCAACTGGCAATTGATTGTTTTGATGAAAACTGCTGTGGGAAGCCCGCCCGGTGTGCCAAAGCTGCATGAAAATCGGTGTTTGGTGGGCATGAACCGCAGTCACAATTTGTTTCCAAGCTTCGCCTTGCTCGTCTGAATAAATACCGGGCGTATTGAGCCAACCATTACCTTGAGTAGAAACTACTGTGGCTTCTGTAATGATTAAACCAGCGGAGGCTCGCTGAGTGTAATACTCTGTCATCAAGGCGTTGGGCATCCGCGCTTCACCGGCTCTGGATCTCGTTAGGGGTGCCATGACTACCCGGTTTTTTAAGGGTAAATCTCCGATTTTGAAGGGGCTCAGTAGGAGTGGAGAAGTTGTTTGATTGGTCATGATTTTGGTATTTTCTCAACTGAATAATCTGGGAAATCACATATAGCAACTGCCCGTGTTAGGATGCAAGGCGCAAGACATCCAAGGGTGGCCAAAATGTAAGCAATCAAACTCATCAAGATGTTTGCGAATTTGATTTTTTAGCCAAGACTCTTCTTTGTTCAATTTTGTTAAACTCTGGAGAGTATGGGCGTAAATATAATAGTCTACACCGTGCTGTTTGAATCAATTCCTGAATCCGACCACTTTTATCAAATGTGAGATTATCTATGACCACTGCCTGTGCTGTGACAAGTGTTGGAAGTAAACTTGTTTCCGGCGAAGAAGGAGTCAGGAGTCAGGAGTCAGGAGATGAATACCCTCTTTCTTCCTGTCTCCTCCTCTGGTGAATACTTCCGAAAGTTTCAATCTCTGATAGGGTTTTAGGTTGATTCCGGCGAAGCTGCTGGAGTAAAGTTTGTGTGGGCTTCAGTGATGGTTTCAATCCCTGATAGGGTTTTAGGTTGTTTCCGGCCATCAACGCTGAAGGGTTGGCAAGGCGGGCTAGCAGTGTTTCAATCCCTGATAGGGTTTTAGGTTGTTTTCGGCAAGAAACTTAAGAATCAATTGCTTTGTAAGCTGGTTTCAATCCCTGATAGGGTTTTAGGTTGTTTTCGGCACGCGATCGACAAATCACGGGTACTCGCACAAACCGTTTCAATCCCTGATAGGGTTTTAGGTTGTTTTCGGCAAAGGTATGACGCTGTTCAGAGAGAAATCAAAGGCGTTTCAATCCCTGATAGGGTTTTAGGTTGTTTTCGGCGCAACTCTCGCCAAGCATTATCTCGACTGGATGATGTTTCAATCCCTGATAGGGTTTTAGGTTGTTTTCGGCGAACCAAAGCTTTTAATTGTTCGCCTTGACCTTCTGTTTCAATCCCTGATAGGGTTTTAGGTTGTTTTCGGCCTATAATTTAAAGATTAGCCGCAAGGGTGCTGCAGTTTCAATCCCTGATAGGGTTTTAGGTTGTTTTCGGCATGATACTCAACGACGCCCAAAAAGAGTGGATGCGTTTCAATCCCTGATAGGGTTTTAGGTTGTTTTCGGCTTCCGAAGATGTGCCGCTGGTAATCAAGAATTTTGTTTCAATCCCTGGTAGGGGTTTAGGTTGATTGCAATGGAAAAAAAGGTGACGAGGGGCTACGGATTGACACCGTTTCAATCCCTGGTAGGGGTTTAGGTTGATTGCAATTTGCCCTGTATACCTTTCAGCCATTTGTATCACGTTTCAATCCCTGGTAGGGGTTTAGGTTGATTGCAATGGGTGTAGCTATTGCGATTTTGATGGGGTGTATATTTGTATCACGTTTCAATCCCTGGTAGGGGTTTAGGTTGATTGCAATTCTGCCAAACAAACTGATAGTTAATGAGTTTCTGCGTTTCAATCCCTGGTAGGGGTTTAGGTTGATTGCAATTCAAAATTGTCCTCAGTTTCTAGTGCATAAATCCCGTGTTTCAATCCCTGGTAGGGGTTTAGGTTGATTGCAATACACGATCGACTCGATATATTCGTCAGTCTCAGGCGTTTCAATCCCTGGTAGGGGTTTAGGTTGATTGCAATTCTATAGAGTTGATCCAAAAAATGCGTTCTGAACTGGTTTCAATCCCTGGTAGGGGTTTAGGTTGATTGCAATTGCGCCGTGATTCTGTCCCCTGCTTGCGGGAGCGTGGGTTTCAATCCCTGGTAGGGGTTTAGGTTGATTGCAATAATAGTTCAGCCCCTCGCCGCTGGCGCTCGTGTCGTGTTTCAATCCCTGGTAGGGGTTTAGGTTGATTGCAATCTGTACTTTGATATGTAAAAAATTCGTAAAGTCTGTTTCAATCCCTGGTAGGGGTTTAGGTTGATTGCAATCCAGATGGCTACCCAACGGTTGATAATTCCTGCGACTGTGTTTCAATCCCTGGTAGGGGTTTAGGTTGATTGCAATATCTTGAGTCCCCTTAACAAGGGGTAAAGTGTCTGTTTCAATCCCTGGTAGGGGTTTAGGTTGATTGCAATCTGAGCTTCGTAAGTTAGTGGATAAAGTGTCCGGTTTCAATCCCTGGTAGGGGTTTAGGTTGATTGCAATTTGGCTTTGGCACAATCCGGCCGCGTATTTCATGTTTCAATCCCTGGTAGGGGTTTAGGTTGATTGCAATATTTGATTTTTGAATTACCCCACAACAATCGCCCATAGTTTCAATCCCTGGTAGGGGTTTAGGTTGATTGCAATGCATCCTTACTGACCTACCCTGCTGACTGGATTTTAGGTTTCAATCCCTGGTAGGGGTTTAGGTTGATTGCAATAAGCTGAAAAGTTTGACCCCTAATTGTGAATTGCGGTTTCAATCCCTGGTAGGGGTTTAGGTTGATTGCAATTTGTTACGTCCTGTTTTAATCGCATCATGTTTAGTTTCAATCCCTGGTAGGGGTTTAGGTTGATTGCAATAGGTACTAAACTACGTTCTAAGGCAAACACGTCTTAAGTTTCAATCCCTGGTAGGGGTTTAGGTTGATTGCAATGTGATTCTGATTGATATACTACTGACAGTTCTACGTTTCAATCCCTGGTAGGGGTTTAGGTTGATTGCAATTCGCGGCAATGCCAGACCGACGGGCGGATTGCTACGTTTCAATCCCTGGTAGGGGTTTAGGTTGATTGCAATATCGTGCGAAGCCAGCCAGTAACTGGAAAGGTTCGTTTCAATCCCTGGTAGGGGTTTAGGTTGATTGCAATTTTGGGAACTGCCAAGGCGCTATTTAATCCAGAGTTTCAATCCCTGGTAGGGGTTTAGGTTGATTGCAATCTGGGAATATCTCGGTCCACAAATTGACACCGTGGTTTCAATCCCTGGTAGGGGTTTAGGTTGATTGCAATCCAAGTGTTATCATTTAGTTATTTTATGGCATACGTTTCAATCCCTGGTAGGGGTTTAGGTTGATTGCAATTCTTAAATGGAGAAATGGATCTCGATTCTTACCTAGTTTCAATCCCTGGTAGGGGTTTAGGTTGATTGCAATCAGGGTATGCAGTGCAATCTTGTCACAAGTGTGACTTTCGTTTCAATCCCTGGTAGGGGTTTAGGTTGATTGCAATTTAGATTTTAGCTAGTTCACTCATGAGATTTTTGCCGTTTCAATCCCTGGTAGGGGTTTAGGTTGATTGCAATGTAACTCCTAGTTGCACAAGCACAGTCAAGGAAAGTTTCAATCCCTGGTAGGGGTTTAGGTTGATTGCAATGAATTCACTGTTGCTCCTTCTTCTCCTGATTGTAAGGTTTCAATCCCTGGTAGGGGTTTAGGTTGATTGCAATCTGAGTCCACAAGTTTTTGAAGCGCCCCCTCCGTGTTTCAATCCCTGGTAGGGGTTTAGGTTGATTGCAATTCTGCCTCTATTTGTTCTCTGAAAGCTTTCAGTGTTGTTTCAATCCCTGGTAGGGGTTTAGGTTGATTGCAATCCGATATCCTTTCGAGAGTGAAAGCGTATGCAAGTTAGTTTCAATCCCTGGTAGGGGTTTAGGTTGATTGCAATATTAATTGCCCCCATCAATCTGTACAATACTCTCGTTTCAATCCCTGGTAGGGGTTTAGGTTGATTGCAATGTATCGGGAACGGTAGCGCCAATTACCGGGAGCTTCAAAACTCAAAGTTTCAATCCCTGGTAGGGGTTTAGGTTGATTGCAATAAGTTCTGTTATTGACTCACCGGATTGTATTAGGTTTCAATCCCTGGTAGGGGTTTAGGTTGATTGCAATAACTATCCAAGCTGGTTTGTATTTCTTGATCCAGTTTCAATCCCTGGTAGGGGTTTAGGTTGATTGCAATTTTGCAGCAGTGTGAAAAGTGGGGGAGCTATCACTTTGTTTCAATCCCTGGTAGGGGTTTAGGTTGATTGCAATTTGATGATGAATCCAGAATTCTCAACCGCTGCGTTTCAATCCCTGGTAGGGGTTTAGGTTGATTGCAATGTTGGAGCAAGCATGGAGAGCGTGGCAATTGCTCCTTTGTTTCAATCCCTGGTAGGGGTTTAGGTTGATTGCAATTTCAAGCAATCAATGCGGCGGTTTCCGTTTCCAAGTTTCAATCCCTGGTAGGGGTTTAGGTTGATTGCAATTGGTTGTGGGGTCGGTGTCGCGAAAAAGTAGATCGTAGTTTCAATCCCTGGTAGGGGTTTAGGTTGATTGCAATCACACTCGTCAACGCCCACAACGCCCACAAACCAGCAAGTTTCAATCCCTGGTAGGGGTTTAGGTTGATTGCAATGTGGCTTCCTAACTTCCCTGAGATGTAGCACTCAGGTTTCAATCCCTGGTAGGGGTTTAGGTTGATTGCAATTATACTCATCGCCATCAAAGGCGAAAGCACCAGGGGTTTCAATCCCTGGTAGGGGTTTAGGTTGATTGCAATATTGTCATCGAACACTTAGAGCCGTAATCTGTGTGTTTCAATCCCTGGTAGGGGTTTAGGTTGATTGCAATCATTGTCGCAGTCAGCATTCCCGCGCAGAGCGTTGTTTCAATCCCTGGTAGGGGTTTAGGTTGATTGCAATGCCAATTTCCGACAGGCGATCGGCTTCTCGCTTCAAAGTTTCAATCCCTGGTAGGGGTTTAGGTTGATTGCAATTCAACAGTGAAAAGTCGCACGTAGTAAAGTTTTCGTTTCAATCCCTGGTAGGGGTTTAGGTTGATTGCAATTTGAAAACAACACCCCGTTAAGCTCGAAAGCACAACGTTTCAATCCCTGGTAGGGGTTTAGGTTGATTGCAATATCCCTAAAGCCGGGTGACACAATCGTAATTTACTCGTTTCAATCCCTGGTAGGGGTTTAGGTTGATTGCAATTTCATAGTTGTGGCGGTGTAGTGAGTGCTTGTATTTGTTTCAATCCCTGGTAGGGGTTTAGGTTGATTGCAATCACTTCGGGTTTTGCTAGTGTGCCAGTTACGACGTTTCAATCCCTGGTAGGGGTTTAGGTTGATTGCAATAAAGGGCGGCTGCGGATTGATGAGGCGGCATTCCATGTTTCAATCCCTGGTAGGGGTTTAGGTTGATTGCAATAAGAGTCGCAGCAAACCTGAAGCACCTTCAGTGCGGACGTTTCAATCCCTGGTAGGGGTTTAGGTTGATTGCAATGTTTGAAACTTATATTTGAGTTAGGGGCAGACCTTAGTTTCAATCCCTGGTAGGGGTTTAGGTTGATTGCAATTAGATAGGTTGCTATTAGGAAATAAGCTACGATGTTTCAATCCCTGGTAGGGGTTTAGGTTGATTGCAATAATTTCAATTTTGCGCTGGCGGGTAGCGTCCAAAGTTTCAATCCCTGGTAGGGGTTTAGGTTGATTGCAATGAAGTGCGCGGCGCCAACTGGAACCAACCAGAGGTTTCAATCCCTGGTAGGGGTTTAGGTTGATTGCAATCCACGGCTCCTCTGGTCTAGACGACTGACTATGAATGTTTCAATCCCTGGTAGGGGTTTAGGTTGATTGCAATGCGGTTTTTCTGTGGGAGCCTAGCCTAAACTATGAGTTTCAATCCCTGGTAGGGGTTTAGGTTGATTGCAATCCAAGCTTGGGATGCCAGCACAGAGTATATTCAAGTTTCAATCCCTGGTAGGGGTTTAGGTTGATTGCAATTACCCTTTGCGTGTAAATCCTTAACCCCTCGGAGGTTTCAATCCCTGGTAGGGGTTTAGGTTGATTGCAATTGTCCAAGGCCCGCACAACTTCCACTGGCAAGTCCGTTTCAATCCCTGGTAGGGGTTTAGGTTGATTGCAATCATTAGGGATACCTTTCTGTTTAATAAACGCTGCGTTTCAATCCCTGGTAGGGGTTTAGGTTGATTGCAATACGCCCAAATGTTTGTGTTGCATCAACATCATTGTTTCAATCCCTGGTAGGGGTTTAGGTTGATTGCAATGAAACCAACTACCAAAACAGCGCATCCGATCGCGTTTCAATCCCTGGTAGGGGTTTAGGTTGATTGCAATCTAGGCGGCACTCGGACGATCGACATTACAGCATCTTCAGTTTCAATCCCTGGTAGGGGTTTAGGTTGATTGCAATATAATCAATACTATTGATTGTGATGATATGTTTTAGTTTCAATCCCTGGTAGGGGTTTAGGTTGATTGCAATGAGTTGGCAGCACAGCAAGGCTTAAGCGATTGGGAGATGATGGTTTCAATCCCTGGTAGGGGTTTAGGTTGATTGCAATTTTTGTGCGCGGGTCGCGCCGGCATAATTTTCTGTTTCAATCCCTGGTAGGGGTTTAGGTTGATTGCAATGCTGTATCTGTGTTTGCTATTGATTTAATTAGAGAGGTTTCAATCCAGGGTAAACGCATCTAAATTAATTTGACAAACACCTAAATTTGTGCATTACTAAATAACTAAAAAAAACTTTTAAA
>NZ_JAUBPB010000143.1:0-2940 GCF_036700545.1 Microcoleus sp. SVA1B4 | reverse complement strand
TCTCAAACCAAGATTTAACTTGATTGTAAAGAGTGGGGTGATTACTTTTTAAGCAAACTACATAATTAGCTTTTTTATGAACAATCTGTTTAATAATCTCCGTTTGAGTCCCCATTGCATCCATCGTAACAATTGCGCCGGTTACGTCGATTAATTCTAACAAAGCTGGAATGGCTGTAATCTCATTGGAATGGCTGTCTACCTTAACTTGGCCGAGGACTAAACGATTTTCCGAACCCCACGCTGTCACTAAATGTAAATTTTTTTTGTATCCGCTCAATAAGTAGGGGTAGGAGAGAAAAAAAAGTAAGCAGAGTACACAAAGTGTCATAAAATAGGACACATGACGCCAAAGATTATTTCACAAGACAAGTCATCCTTCAAGATACTGCAAACCATCGACCCAAAAGGTATTGCAGACGAATCCATGCGTCACACAGTAGAGATATTACTGAACCTAATAGAGCAATTAGAATTAAAAGTCAAAGACTTGGAGTCAGAGAATCAACGGTTAAAAGATGAAAATAACCGATTGAAGGGAGAACAAGGAAAACCAGACATCAAAGCCAAGTCCAAAGGATTCAGAAGCAAGCACTCATCAGAGAAAGAGCGAAAAACGCCAAAAAAGCATAGCAAAGGCAGTAAGAACGCGACCATTAAAATAGATCGAGAAGAAATATTAGAATACCCCAAAGACGAACTGCCAGCAGATGCAGAATTTAAAGGATACGAACAAGTAATCATTCAAGATATCAGCTTGGCAACCGACAATATATTATTCCGGAAACAGAAATATTACTCACCCTCAATTGGGAAAACTTATGTATAGCAATCCTAAATCATTATCAAGACTATGATACAATTATATGCAATACTTGATTGTGACCATAAAAAAATGAATAACGTACAACTGCAAGAAAAAGATATGGAAAAAGAAATAGCCCAATTAGAAGATTTCATTAAAAGCGATATCGATGCAAGAGAACTAAAACGAGCAATAGCTGTAAGGATGGCGCTTTCAGGTAATATCTACCATGAAATCAGCAAAATATTAGGTGTAAGTAAATTTTTTATTGGTTATTGGAAAAAACAATTTAAAACCAAAGGCATCGCCGGAATCAAACTAGGACATAAAGGATCAAAAGGGTATTTAACAGCTCGAGAAAATACTGAAGTAATCGAGTGGTTAAAGAATAAAGAATATTGGAATTTAGATGAGTTGGTTACTTATTTAGCTCAAGAGTTTGGTGTGATGTATAAATCAAAACAGAGTTACTATGAACTTTTCGACCGGGCGAAAATAAGTTGGAAAAAAACTCAAAAAGCTAATCCTAAATTTGATAAAGAACTGGTAACAAAAAAGACGGAAGAGATTAACGATATTTTATTTAAAAACAAGGCTGGTATAGAGTCTGGGGAAATAATAGTATTGTTTTTAGATGAATGTCATCTACTTCATGGTGATCTAACTGGTTATGTTTGGGGTCAATCTAAAATCAGAATAGAAGTCCCAATTACCCATGAAAAAGATAGACAAACTTATTTTGGCGCCCTCAATTATCAAAGCAAAGAATTCCATATTCAGAGCCATCCATCTGGTGATGGAGAATCCACAGTTAAATTCATAAAATACTTGCAAAATAAATATAAAAATCGCAAAGTTATCTTGATTTGGGATGGAGCTAGTTATCATAAATATGGAGAATTTAGAGACTTTTTATTAGAACTAAATGGTGACAAAGAACCTGAGAATTGGTCAATTACTTGTATTTTATTTGCTCCCAATGCTCCCCAACAGAATCCCGTTGAAGATATTTGGCTACAAGCTAAAAACTTTTTAAGAAAGTATTGGTATTTATGTATATCTTTTAAGATTGTCAAGTTTTTGTTTGAGTTTTTTACTAACGAACATAAATTTGATTTCCCCAAAATACGTCAATATACTTACACAAAGAAAATCATTTAGGATTGATCTAGATAGAGAAAATCATTTAGGATTGCTATAGCAGAATTACCAGTGGGCTACGAAGGAGAATTTGGACCAGGAATAAAAGCCCTAATGATCGGTTTGTACTATGGTGGCAATATGACGCAAGGCAAACTACTAGATTTTTTAGCCGATTTAGGGATTTCCATGTCAGCCGGTTATTTATCCAACCTATTCATCAAAAACCACTTCCTTTTTGAAACCGAGAAAAAAGAAGTTTATGATTCAGGACTAGCAAGTAGTCCTTGGCAACACTTCGACCAAACTGGTGCGCGTGTAGGTGGAGTAAACCATACTACCAATATCATCTGCAACCCTTTATATACAGTCTACTTTACAACAGCGAATAAAGACAGATTGACAGTCCTGAAAGGATTACAGCCAGGACGAGAACTAAAATTTATTCTGAATCCACTGACATTCTCACTAATTCAGGACTTCAAAATCCCGACTAAATGGCAGAACGTTCTCAAGCTATTACCCCAAGGAACTGTGTTGAGTGAGGCACAGTTTAATCATCTACTGAATAATGATCTACCCAAACTGGGTTCTCAACAACAGACCCGGATTAAGGAAGCAGCAGCTATTGCTTTCTACCATCAGCAAACAGATTGCCCAGTCGTACAAACTCTTTGTTGTGATGATGCTCCGCAATTCAAGTTAATCACTGCCGAGCGAGCGTTATGTTGGGTACACGAGGGAAGGCATTACAAGAAGTTAAGCCCGGTATTCGCTTGCCATCAAGTAATTTTAGGGCAGTTTATCGAAGATTTTTGGGATTATTATCGGGAATTATTAGCTTACAAAGATGCTCCCAGTCCCGAAGCTGCACTGCTTTTGAAGTCTAAATTTCGGCTGCTTTTTGAAACTCCAAGCGGCTATGAATTGTTGGATGAACGCAAACAATTAACTGCGACAAAAGTATCGGAGTTGCTGAGAGTTTTAGAGCATCC